>DATDSP010000074.1:0-14874 GCA_035291205.1 Candidatus Nanoarchaeia archaeon
AGCTGCACGCGCTCGCCCTACGAACATTAATCAAGGCGAGCGCGTTAAGAGGGATTGCGAAGCACATCCCTCCTCACATCGGCGTCAACTGACGAAACGGTTGGGAGCCACCCCTCGCGACGCTCGTAGCTGATACTTACAGATAGAATTTTGACCTTAAGGATGCTATGCACATACTATTTTTGTATTCTCATCTGCTTCATATTTCAAAACAAAGCTTTTCATAATATGGACTCTTCTTTCTCCTGCTAAACCATGCCTTAACGGCTTAAAATGCTGGGGATTCTCCAGAATCTGTTCAATTTTATTCCTTGTCGCTTTTTCAAGAACAGGATTCTTCCTGCATAATTTGTTTATACTTTCTTTGCAAGAAGGCTTAATCTCTATTCCATATATCATTTGAATATATCAGCAACAGAGCTTATTCTAATAGATTTCTTTTTTTTTGTCTTTTTAAGTTTCTCAACAAACTCCTCTTTAAGAGGCAATTCATCAACAGGATGCCAGTCTATTTTATCACAAAATTTCCAATCATCGTCAGAAACTTCCCCTGTTTTAAGATACTTTTCAAATATCAGCTTTTTTCTGGTTTCTTCTTTAGCAATCTCACTCCAGTTTACCCACTGAAAATGTTTTAACTGTTCTTTAAACTGATCTGTTATGGATAATGTTACAGATGCCATTTTACATCGCTCCTTTATTCTTCAATTCTTCAAATTTTGTGAGTTCTTTTAATCTAATTTGGAATCTCCTTTTTAGATATTCAGCTAAATTTACTTCAGGATATTTATCTATCTCTTCTTTCAATTCTTTAGGTATTGATATAGTGAATGTTGCCATTTTGTTAAAACCATATTTAGTTAATACACTAAAATTAGTTTATATATTTAAACCTTTTTGTTTTACGGTAAAATAATTTCAGGATAGTGCACTTCACTCATACCTCAACGCATCAACTGGCTTGAGTTTTGATGCACGCATCGCAGGAAACAGCCCTGCAATTGCACCAACCAGGAATGCAAATAATATGCACCCAAGTGTCAGGTACAGGGGAAATATTGGCTTAAGCAAGGCATAGCCAAGGGAAGCAAAGTAAGCTCCTGATAGAGATGAAATAAGATAGCCAATCACAACACCTGCAGTTCCACCGATAAGGCCCATCACTCCGGATTCAAACACGAAAATAAAAAGTATGTCGCTGTTTTTTGCACCAATGGCTTTCATAATTCCAATTTCATTGGTTCTTTCCAGCACAGCAGTGTACATTGTGTTTGCTATGTTAATCGAAGCCACCACAGTTGAAACAAGCGCAATAAGTATCAGCACCCCTGTCAATATGTTTATTATTGCCTGAAAAGTTGCCAGAAGCTCTTCGAAGGTTTCCACAAAAAAAGTTTCTTTTCCTTTTTCCTGTCCTTTATGTTTTCTCAGCTTTTCATTTATTTTATCTGCCAATTCACCGGGAGAAACATCTTTCTCAGCCTTAATAACAATATATGCAAATTTATCTTTTGTGTCAGGAAACAATTCTTCCATTTTTTTGTCAGAAATATACATGTGCCCGTCATCTTCTGGCTGCCCTATTTCATTGTAAAATCCAACAACCTCAAAAGTCTTGTTGTTGATTTTTACCTTGTCTCCAAGCAATACAGGCTTCTTGAATAGTTTGTTCTCAAACAGATAATTATATCCCAGAACAACTTCATCAGCATCATCCTTGAATGACCTGCCTTTATTCATTTCCAGCGTGAATGATTCTTCAAATAGCGCTCTTTCTGACGGTTCATAACCCATTATGAATTGGTTTTTCTTCTCTTTTTTGTGATTTATCTCAGCAACCTGCATGCGTGTTCCTATGCTGTTCTTGACACCGCTTATTTTGCCAACAAAATCAGAATCAGCTTCAGTCAGGTAAAATTTTTTATCAAGCCCGGGAGTTCCTATGCCTTTAGAACTTATGAGTATTTTGTCCGCACCTGCTTTTTCAGCTGAAACAGCTATGTAATTTTTCAAACCAAGTCCAAAACTTATCAAAACAAATATAGCAGTAATGCCTATCAGGATTGACAGGATTGTCAGCCAGCTCCTCAGCTTTCTGTGAGCGAGATTCTGCAGTGCATATTTTGCCAGATCAATTTTCATTTGGCAAACCTCAAGGCATCAACTGGATTTTTTTTGGCAGCTTGATAAGCAGGAAGTATTCCAGCCAGCAAGCCAATTATAAAGGAAAAAAAAAGAGCTCCAAAAATCAGCATAAAACTTGCCTTGACTCTTATTAAATTCGAGCCAAAAATAAGCTTGCCAATAAAAGCAAAACTGTATGCAATTGACAATCCAAAAAATATTCCAATTACCCCTCCAATAAGCCCAAGGAGTCCTGATTCAACAAAAAACAATGAGAATATTGTTGAGTTCTTTGCGCCAACAGATTTCATTATCCCAATTTCTTTTGTTCGCTCAAGAACAGAGGTGTACATTGTGTTGGCTATGCCAATTCCTCCAACAAGCAGTGAGATTGCCGCGATTACATACACAAATATTTGAACTGAAAAAAGCGTTGAGTTTATTGTGCCAATTATTTTTTGAGGGGTTTCAACAACAAAATCCTCTTCTCCTTCCCTGACGTTTCTTTCCTTCCTTAAAAGCTGATTGATGTTTTCTTTTGTCTGTTCAATCTGCTCAACATCTTTCACCCTTAATGAAATCATGTTCACGGTGCTGTCTTTTTCACGAATGTTGTCAAACATTGCCTTTTCGTTGACAAAGATCGCATAATCAAAAAAAAAACTTCCCTTCTTTTCAAGAATTCCAACAACCTCAAATTGTGTGCTGTTGACAATTATCTTGTCCCCAACTTCAATCCTTCTTCCAAATACATCCTCGTTTTTGAAGTAATTTCCCAAAACAGCTTTTTTTCCATCAGCATCCTTTAGCAATCTTCCTTCTTCTTCCTTTAAGTTCACCATTTCCTCAAAAGCCTGCCTGTTCTTTCCGTCAGGTACCGACGCAACAACAACTATAACCTGCTTCTTGTTGAACTCAATTGTTGTTGATTCAAGGTATCTTCCGTAAGCAACATCAACATTGGGAATATCTGCAACTTTATCTATCAGTTCGTCGCTTAGAGGGTTTGCCTCAACTTGTCCAGGAGGTCCGGCAAATTCAAGGCCAGCAGCCCGTATTGCCAAAACATCAGGCCCTAAAAAATTGAGTTGTCCTGCGATGGCAGATCTCAATCCCTCTCCCAGGGAAATCAGGGAAATGATTGCTGTTATTCCTATGAATATGCCTATCATTGTGAGCCAGCTTCTTAACTTCCTACTTTTTAAGTTATTAAGCGCAAGCAAAAAATAGTCTTTCAAATTGTTCACCCAGAATCTTATAATTCTATTATGACTCTATCTCACAAATAACTCTATCTCACAAATAACTCTATCTCATAAATGACTTTATCATAACTCGAAAATTGCCGAATGCCTGTTTATTTTTTTCGTTTGATTTTCCTGTAATAGATGATAAGTGCAACAAGAATTACTATGATTATCGCTATGATTGATTTTATGGCAGTGTTATTTCCATTCTTAATCCCGAGCTTTTCCTTGCTGACAATTTTCAATGGAACACTGAATTTTTGCACGTACTTGTTATTGACAGAATCCTGAAAATCAACTGCAACAGGAAGCTCAATGCGGGAATCCGACACTCTTTTGAGCTTAATCTTGTAGTCGACATTTTCATAGTCATCCGAATCTATTTTTCCGACATACACCTTGTTATTGGACAGCACTTCATAATCAGAGGTTTCGGCCAGAGACACTGTCAAGAATTTAATTGTGGTGCTTTCTGTGTTTATTATCTTAAGGGTTACTGTGCCTAAATCACCTGCTTTGTAAATATTTGATGCTTTTGATTCCAGGGCAACTCCAGGGTTGGTGTTTACTAGAATTCCAGCCACATAATTTCTTGTGTAATTCTTGCCAGAGCCGTCATGATATTTTATCACAATAGGAAGCTTGTACAAGTCAGGATTCGCACTCGGCTGGGCCATTATCCTGAATTGCAGGGTTTGTTTTTCTCCAGAAGAGAGTATTTCTGTTGATTGTTCATTCGAAGAGCCTATAGGAGCAAAAGGCAGTGACGTTGAGCTTAAGTCAAGAGTTACGCGCACATCTTTTGCCGGAATCTTCGCAATGTTCTCAATTTCTAAGCTTATACTGCTTGCCTGGCTTGGAGATACAACTTCAGGCTCCAATTTAATGGAATTGAGGGCAACTATTGCATCAGCTGATTTTATGCTGATATTAAAAGGGCTTGTTGTTATTTCAGCAGAGTTCGGAGCAACCTTGTACTTAACTCTTATCTGGGCAGTTCCTTCACGCGCGTCATCAGCAACACTAAGGCGAAATTTTTTGATAACAGCATCTGCTCCAGTCTGAAAACCACCCAAACTGCCCGTGGTTTTATTTTTTTCCAGCTCAGAAACTGTCAATGGATAATCAGGAATAATTTCCAGGAAAACATTGTCTGTTGCCTTGTTTCCAATGTTTTCCACTTTTATTCGGACATCAACAGAACTGCCTGGCTCAGCAGGATCAGAATCCTGATTTACAAGGGTTATTCGAAGGTTTGGTGTGTCAGGAGCCGAGTCTGCAGATGTTTTAAGAGAAAAAAATATTAAAAAAAATGAGATTACTAGAATGAGCAAAACTGCAATTGGCGTTTTTACTTTTTTTAGGTTAGTCATTTTATTATTTATTTTATTAATTATTATTTTATTAATTTTATCATTAATTATTTTTTTGTCTGTGCCTATTATTGCTTATTTTATTAATTATTTTATTATTTATTTTATTAATTATTTGCTATAGTGATTATTATTTACGATTATTATTTTGTTCATTTTATCCATTTTATTTTGATTTATTTAATTCTTCCTGCTTTAATAATCTTTCCGTCCCTCAAATGCGCTATTCTCTGTGCAGCATTGGCAATGTTTTCATCATGTGTTACAACAACAATTGTCTTGTTTTCTTCCCTGTTGAGTTTTTCCAGAAAATGCATTATTATTTCTCCTGTTCTTGAGTCAAGATTTCCAGTTGGCTCGTCAGCAAGAATAACTTCAGGATTATTCGCCAGGGATCTTGCTATCGCAACCCTCTGTTGCTGGCCTCCAGAAAGTTCTGTTGGCCTGTGGCTCATTCTTTCTCTTAAGTCAACAAGTGCCAACAATTCTTCTGTTTTTCTTTCTCTTTCATCATGATTTGTACCTTGAAACATCATCGGAAGCATCACATTTTCTTTTGCTGTCAAAGTATTAATGAGGTTGAATTGCTGGAATATGAACCCTATTTTTTTCCCCCTGATAAGTGCAAGCTGGGATTCTGAAAGATGTGAAATATCTTTTCCGTCAAGAAATATATTTCCTTTCGTAGGCACATCAAGACACCCTATCATATTCATTGCTGTTGATTTTCCAGATCCTGATGGGCCCATCACAGCCAGGAATTCTCCTTTTTTAACAGTCAAATCAATGCCCTGCAAGGCATTTATCTTAATCTCGCCCATCTTGTAAGTCTTCCAGACATTTTTCAGCTCGATTATGTTTTTCATATGCTTTCTGTCATGCGCATTTTTGTTAGATTTTTTTTTTGTTAATAAAGTTTTAGGTATGTGCCGTCAAATCTTGATAGCACAGGCCGAGTTCAAAAACAGAAGAGTTGTGCGATACAAGATCGCACGCCGCAGCCAACTTCACAGTGTGAGAGCTGCGGCGCGGAGCTGATTCTACTAAGCCCAACCCATCGCAATCTTTAAATACCTTTCCCTGTTTTTGACCTGTAAAATGGCAAATGTTAAGGCAACAAAAGTCAAGAAGAAAAAATGGTATACAATAGTTGCAGGGCCGTCATTAAACGATTCTTATTTGGGTGAAGTCACAACCGCAGAGCCGTTAACGCTTGTTGGAAGGCCTATTTCAGTTAATATGATGGAGATTATGAGAGACCCAAAAAAACAGCACCTCAACATGAGATTTAAAATTACTTCAGTTCAAGGCGAAAAAGCAGTTGCTGAGCCGATCTCAATCGAGGAGTCAAATTCCTACATTAAACGGCTCGTGAGAAGAAAAAGAGACAAAATCGATTCTTCCTTTGTTTGTACGACTGCTGACAACAAGATTGTCCGAGTAAAATATTTCATATTGACATTCTCCAACACAAAAAACTCCATAAGGACAAGATTGAGCAATTCTGCAAAAGATATTATAATCAGGGCTGTAAGAAAAACAAATTTTGAAGTGCTGATGGATGACATAGTCTCATACAAGTTTCAGTATTACCTGAAGGACCAGCTCAAGAAAATTTACCCCCTTAAGACCTGCGACATAAGATATTTTGGCATTGAAATAAATCCAAAGGCAAAAGTTCTCACATCAGCAATGGTTGTGCAGGCAGACTACACAAAGGAAGCTGTGCAGAAAGAAGAATCTGAAGAAGAAAGCGAAATCAAGATTCCAAAGGAAGAAGTTGCTGAATCAGCATCTGTTTGATTTGTTTATGCTTGTTAATTTATTTCTGGAATTTCAAAAACATAAAGAAATATATGCAGTATATACGCAATATGAACAAGCAATTTATACCCTATCCCATACCTTCTGTATCATTCACTGTGCGCTGTTTTGGGGGAGTGAGATGCGAAAGAAAAATATGCGGTTAATTGATTCTTCAAAAGGAATTGAGCTCTATTACTCTCCTGATAAAAAAGGGTATTATGTTTTTTGTGGAGAGGTTGACTGGAAGCAGATAATGCTTGAGCCTTTGTCAAAAATTCCGTTCGACAAGTTCTTTAAAGGAAAACTCATAAAGGAATGACGCGCAATCTTTAAATATCAATTAAGTTAACTTATCATGGATGGTTTCAAACATTTTTAGTTTAAACAACTTGACATTTCTGGAGAATACCGTTCTCGTAATTATCGCTTTGGTTATCCTGATAATTACCCTCAGGGCTTATACGCGGTTCACTAGGGGAGAATTCAAAAACATGATGAAATTCATGTTTATGGTGTTTTTTTTTCTTTTCGTATTCGTGCTGATAAGGGAAACAAGTAATCTTTTTCTCGGAGTAATCGGGAAGATTGTTCTTGGCATTGAGCTTGCTCTCCTGATATTGTTGTGTATTTTTGCATTCAAGCTTTCGTACACTGTTGACAAGTTCTCTGATGTCTACGGATTTATGTCTACGGATTTGAGGACCTCGCTGAAGAAAAAATGGAGCAGTGGGTGAAAAAATTCTAAACAAAAAAGGAAGGTGGGAAAATGGGGAAAAAATTTGATTTCAAATGGCTCATTCTAATAATAGTTTCGGTTGCTGTTGTCGGAGCTCTGCTCTTGATGAATCCGCTGGTGCTTCCGAAGAACATAACGTACGCACTTTCAACTGATTCATTCAATCTTCTTGCACTGTCATTCACTCAATTTCTTCTGCTGCTGGGCACAGGGCTTTTTCTGCTTTACAGATGGCGCACAACAGGAAAAAACAATAAGACAACACTTTCCTGGGGGGTTGCATTCACAGTGGCCTCGCTTATTGTAATAGAAAGCGTACTCCCGTCGCTGAATATTATTCTTAAGGGAGAAGTATTCCTGAAGATTTTCGCATTGGTAAGAATAACCCACATCATCTTCCTTGCAGGAATGTATTACGGGCTTGCTCTTATGATGACCAGCTCTAAGAGGATACAAATTATCCCGGCAGTTATGATAATCCTTGTTTCTCTTGCATGGTTTATTTACGGGCTTTTTATAGTCAAGAATGTTGCAGTTACAATGACCGGCTTCCTGTATTTTATTTCTATCCCCCTCACAGCAGTGATTGCATACATGTTTTTATGGTACGGAAACAATAACAGCATGGCCTCGTTTAAGCTCATAGGATTCGGGTTTATGACCCTGACTTTGATTTTTCTTTCTTGGCCGTTGACCTTCAATGCTGCAACAGATCCTCCGTCTGCTACGCCACTATGGACTTTTGGCTATCATTTATTCAATATACTCAGCCTGCTGCCCATATTCATAGGGTTCATATTGATTCCATATGAAAAAGGAGATAGAACCCCATAAAGAGCTAAGAAGACAATAAAGTTGACGAGGTGGAAATTTGGAACTGCTTGAAGAGCTGAACACAAAATCAGTTGTGCTAGTAGTTGCGACTCCTGAGAATTATATAGACATCAACACCGAACTTCTCCGATATTTCTGCAACAAAAAGAAAATGAAAGGAATATACGTTACAGTCAACAAAAACTATGAAACCCTGTCAACTTTTTTCAAGAGCAACAACATAGATGTTGACAGGGTGTTTTTTATCGACAGTACAATAAGGCCTGGCTTGCTGAGAGAAAAAAACTGCATATATGTCGGACATCCAGAAGATTTGACAGGAATATCAATAAGCATAAGCAGGGTCTTTTCCATGATAAGCGAAGAAAGCTTCCTGATTCTCGACTCAATAACAACAATGCGTTCATACAATTCACCTGATAAAATCGCAAAATTCGTTCATTTCTTATCTGCAAAACTAAGTGGAACAAAGATGAAGGGGATATTCCTGGTGCAGGCAGTTGATCAGGAAATAATCAACAAAGTGGCTTCTTTTGTCGAGGGTGTAATCCATTCTGAAAAGAGTTCTGAAAAAAGAGCGTGAATGAAACCCGTACAGGCAGAGGCGTTGAAAGCCTCGCTAATGCTCAGACATTGGCTTCAAAATACCGTTTGGCAAAACTACTTTTAGGATGGAGCCCCTGCAGGCAAAAACTTTTTATACCATCACTCATTGCATTTTCCATGGTGAATTTTTAAATGAAAAAATACAGGATTGAATTTGACAGGGAGGCCTGCATTGGAGCTGGATCATGCGCAGTGCTGTGCCCTGAAAACTGGGAGCTTGTCGAAGACGGCAAGGCAACTGTGAAAAAGATTGAGGTAGATGAGAAAGAATTCAAGTGCAATATGGAGGCAGCTGAATCCTGCCCTGTTAACGCAATCCATATCATAGATGAAGAAACCGGAGAAAGATTGATTTAATCTAAATTACGGAGGGGATTAAAATTGAAATAAGATATTTTTCAAATGCGGACAAGCTCAAGGATGAAGCGGTTGTTGTGCCTGTTTTCGAGAACAACAATATTCTTGATGACAAGCTAAAAAAAATTGACAATGCAGTTAACAAGCTCTTGAGCAGTGCCATTAAAGACATAAGGCTTGAAAGGGATCAAATGATCATAATTTACGCTGGAAAGGATATAAAATATCTTGTGCTCTATGGTTTTGGCGACAGGAAAAATCTTGACATTAATTCTTATGCAAATTCTGTTGCAAATCTAACAAGACAAATTAAGAGCTCCAACATAAAATCATTTACTCTCGCAGTTCATCTTTTCAAGGAATTCAGCCAAAAAGAACTGGTTGAAAAAACTGTCCAAAGTATAATGCTGTCAAATTACCAGTTCATAAAATTCAAAACCACGGACCTGGACAAAGTCAAGAATGTTGAAATGGCAGGACTAATTGTGGAAAAGGAATCAAAAGAAATTGATGAAGCAATAAAAACCGCAACGATTATCAGTGAAGCTATGAACAAGACTCGGGAGCTCATAGCAACTCCGCCGAACATTGCAAATCCTGAGTATGTTGCCAACTACGCAAAAAAAATTGCTGATTCAAACAAGATAAAATGCGAAATCAGCGATGAGAAAAGTCTTGAAAAAAATAACTTCAACCTGCTCCTCGGTGTAGGAAAGGGAAGCTTGTCAAAGCCAAGATTTGTTGTGCTTGAATATTCAGGAGGCCAGAAAAATGAAAAGCCGATAGTTCTTGTTGGAAAAGGAGTTACTTTTGATTCAGGAGGACTCAACATAAAACCCAGTGTTGGCGGAACAAATTACATGCTCAACATGAAGGACGACAAAGCCGGTGCCTGCAGTGTCATCCACGTGATTGAAGCAGCTTCAAAGCTCAAACTGCAGGTAAACATTGTTGGTCTTCTTCCTCTTGCTGAAAACATGCCCAGTGGAAACGCTTATAGAAATGACGATATTATAAAGGCACATTCAGGCATCACAGTGGAGATAAGACATACTGATGCAGAAGGACGGCTGATACTTGCGGATGCTCTGTCGTATGCAGCTAAATACAATCCCAGTGCAATAATTGATATTGCAACATTAACAGGAGCATCGCTTATTGCTTTAGGATCCTTTGCCAGCCCTTTTATGACTAATAACCGGAATCTGGGTGACAAAATAAGAAAAGCTTCTGAATCCTCACTGGAAAAGGCTTGGGAATTTCCAATATGGTCCGAATATGACGAAGGGCTCAAAAGCGATATAGCAGACATCAAAAGCTTAACAGATGATTCTGATGCAGGCTCAATAATAGGTGCGGTGTTCCTGAAAAACTTTGTCAAGGAAGGAACTGCGTGGGCGCACATGGATATTGCCGGCTCTTCCTGGGGAAGAAGTGAGAAAGGAATGAGTCAGAAAGGCCCCACAGGATATGGCGTCAGGCTGATAATAGAGCTTCTAAGAACTTGGAAATAACAAAAACTCGCTGCTCGGAGCTATCCGCAGGCTAAAGCCTGCGGTTTTACGCTCCTCGCTTAATCGCGAGTTTTTGGAATTAAAAACTGTCGGACTAAAGTCAGGGGTATTAAACCCGCCAGTTTTTAATAATTGAAATCGAAATGTATTGAGCAATATGGAAGACGAATATGCATATCAGCAGAGAAAAAAGAAAAAGCACAAGAAAAAATATTCACCTTATAAAAGAGGAGGGTTTCACAGGGTTCACAAAAAAGGGTATTGAAGATGGATGCTAAAAAAGGATATCTGGGCTGATGCTGAAGCAGGCATTGAAAAAATGGAGATGTACGACACAATAATTATCGGAGCAGGGCCTGCAGGAATTTCAGCATCAATATACCTTGCGAGAGCAAACCTCAAGACATTGGTTGTAGGAAAAATTTCTGAAAGCGGATTGTATTTCTCTCCGGTTATTGAGAATTATCCTGGATTTTCTGATGGCATTTCTGGAAAAGAACTTATCAATAATTTCAAGATTCAGGCAGTGAAATACAGAGTGGATTTCATTGAACGAGAAGTTGTAAATGCAGTAAAAAATGAGGATACATTTCGAATAAAGCTTGACGACGGAACAGAGATTGAGTCAAAGACGGTAGTGGTTTGTTGCGGCAAGGCTCCTAAGATGTCTGGAATAAAAAATGAGGAGAAGTTCAAGGGCAGGGGAGTGCACTACTGCGTTGCCTGCGATGGTTTTTTTTACAAAGGCAAGAAGATTGCTGTTATTGGAAATGCCAATTACGCTGCTGAAGAGGCAATTGAGCTGACATCTTATACAAAAGACATCACAATAATCTCCAATGGCTTTGAATTTAAATTTTCTCCACAGTTTAAGGGATTGATTGAAAAAGAAGGAATAATGCTTTCAAATGAAAAAATAAAAGAGATTGTTGGAGAAAAAAATTTTGAATTCGTGCTTACTTCGAAGGATGAAAAATTATTGTTCGATGCTGTGTTTATCGCCCTTGGCTCAGCATCATCAATGAGCTTTGCCAATGCCTTGGGCCTTGAAACACGCGATGTTGACCTTGTTGTTGACAGGGATGGAAGAACAAACCTGAAGGGAGTTTACGGCGCAGGCACCTGCACAGGCGGAAATTCACAGATAACAAAGTCAGTGGGAGAAGGAACAAATGCAGCAATCTCAATCATCAAGGACTTGAAAGGATTGACGAGTTACATTGATCATACTTAATGCACTAAGCACTCATAATACTCAGAAGTCATTCGGGCTGTTGGTGTACTTTTTTTCAGAGTATTCATTCGCCATCTTCTTGAGTTCTTCATTGTTTTTATTTTCTTCATCATTTTTCTTTAATTCATCAGGATTTTTTCCTTCGAAGCAAATGCCATAGAAGTCACACTGCCCTGTTGACCATCTGCACAACGGCCCTGGCTTCATTTGATATGACTCAATACCCCCTTCCATTGTGTTAATGTGCATCACTTCCACTTCTGATTTTGCAAGATTCAGAAGCTCATCGTCAACATCAATATACTGTATGCCGTGCTTCAGAAAATTTATTCCAACCTTGCCAGGCATTTTACCGTGCTTCTCCTGATATAAAAGAGCGTAAATCGCCAGCTGAAGCTTGTATTCTGGTGTGATTTCCCTCTTGTTCGAAGTTTTGTAATCAATGATTCTTATTTCTTCTGCACTATCATAAATCGCATCAATAAAGCCCCTCACACCAAATTCTTCTGACCTAAATTCTGCTTCTGTTTTTGGAACAATTTGCTTGAATGCATCAATGAAGCCTGTATGCTCCATTTTGCTGTCAAGCTCCTTGAAAAAGTTTCCAACCCATGAATCAACCATAAACACACACTCGCTGTAATAATGACTGACCCGATAAGGATTGCTGCAAAGCTCGTTTATCCTGTCGAATTTCTTTTTCCAGTTGGTATTGAATATGTCGAGAAGGATAAATCTAAGCTCATCCCTGTAAAGCTCCTTGTTGATAAAATGTGGATTGACCTTAAAGAATTCCTCAAGGGTCTTATGAACTATGCTCCCCATTATTGTGTGAATGTTGTCCAGAACAGGAAGATTAAGTATGTAGGCATAATAGTACTTCCTCGGGCACTGCTTGAAAGTGTTTATTGAAGATGGGCTTTCGACACGCCTATATTTTTGGATACTTTTTCCTTTTTTTTGAATAATTTTTTCTTGGATTATTTCACCTTTTTATGAATAATCTTAACAAAATAAACAAGCCTCTGGAGGGAGTGATTTTAGCTCATAATTTATTGCTTCAATAAATATCTTTCCTGTGATCAAGCGCTTCTAAATAAACAGTCTTGTTACTTTCATCAATGCTGAAAACCAATCTAAAATTTTTCAATAGTCTTGTTGACCGGCTAATATGAAACCCTGCCCAGCATCAATTCCGCAGCTCGTAGATAAAACAATCTGGCTCGTCGCGAGGGGTTGCTCCCTACGGGAACGCAGAGCTTGAGAATAAAACACTGAACAGCGAGGACGATGCTGGCGAGCGAAGCGAGAGGGTTTCATATTAACCTTGTTGACCTGTAACTTTTTAAATTGCCTGCTAATTCGCCGCCAACAGCATATGGGTTTTCTTTCAAGCGCTTAATCTTTCCCTCAAGCTGGTTTAAAAGTTCAGAATTTTTTTTGTGCTTTTTAAGAAAACCAAGAAAAGATTCAGTTCTTTTGACAATCCAATCAGTCATCTTGTATCTCGCTTAACAAATCTTTCACCGAGCTGATTTCTCGAACTCGGCCTTTTTTGATATCTTCCTTACTTTGGCTAATCTGCTTAATTGTTTCTGGATTATGCATTATTTCAATAGTTTCAATCAACTTATTCAATTCATCTTTTGTTATCATTTTAGCTTCGATTTCCTTTAATTCGCGATGGATTTGGTTTAGAGATACAGCTTCTGCCATATCATAAAGTAAACAGCAGTGATTTATAAATCTTATCCTGAACTCAAGCCTCTGGAGGGAGTTGCACCTACTCGCAGCCCTTTCGTGAGCTGGCGCCGAGGCTTAAGTACAATCTTCGCTTCGCTTCGATTGTACGAATCATGATTGTGCTTCGCACTCGATTGTTATTATCCAAAAAGCCTCTGAAGGGAGTTGCACCCTCGACCTTTGCCTTACCAAGGCAACGCAATGGCTACTATGCTACAGAGGCACCCTACAGTGAAGAAAACCAGAGATTTTTAAATATTGTTATTAAAAAACAAAGAATTTATCAACAAAAAATAAAACAACAGTATTTATGCCAAACTTTGTGGTAATCTACACTCATAATACTGAACAACAGATTATTAAATTGTACAACGAGCTGGAGCTTAAGCCTTACGACACGCATATTGTACTGGTCGAGGAGCATGACAAGGATAAGGTTGAAATGATAAAGCACGCTGTCAACATGAATCTGAATCACAGTGGAATAATCGACTCCTGCATTGAGCTGAATCTCTACAAGACAATCCATAAGATGGGTGGAAGAAAAGGAGACAAAATATTTTTTCTGCGGGAAAACGCGATAATTCCACACGCAGTATCGCATAATGTGATTTTTTGATGTGAGAAAGCCCGGAGCAGTACAGATTTAATCATCCGTTAAGTATGTGATAAACATATCGTCTCGCGGTATCTGTTCGCACCTGTGCAAATACTGTTGTTCTTTTTCAAATGAAAAACGCCCCACATACAATCAATCCCGTAATGTCAAAAACTCCGCACTGAAGTGCGGAGCATGTAGCGGAGTTTTTGAGCATGCTCAGAAATTGCTCGTCCTTACTGCGTGCTGAAGCATCGCAGATTGCATCAAGAGCAATTTCTGACATTTCAGAAAATAAAGGTAATAGAAATAGAAGTCTAGTAATTCTTATTCTTTATTGTACATATCTACCCATACACCTCAACAGAACTTCCTGTCCTGACTTTGCAGTTTGGAAGGCAGAGCTGGCGCACTTTCTCAGCAATCTGCTCTGGCTTTAATGAAGGTGCGCGCTCAGGAAACAATGAATGATACATTTGGGTATCAACACTACCAGGGCAGACAGCATAAACTTTTAGAAATTTTGCATTGCCATTTTCAAATGCAAGCGATTCAGTAAGACCTATAACAGCAAATTTTGTTGCAGAATAAACTGCCAATTCAGGATGTCCTGTTTTGCCAGCACCAGAGGAAATATTAACTATTACACCTGATTTCTGCTTCAGCATAATGGGCAGTACTTCTTTTGTGCAGAGAAAAACC
>DATDSP010000075.1:0-8692 GCA_035291205.1 Candidatus Nanoarchaeia archaeon
GCCAACTTCACAGTGTGCGAGCTGCGGCGCGGAGCTGATTTTATCATGCTCCGCATCGCTCGTCAACTTGGCGAAAGAGGTTGGAGCAAAGTGCAACTTTGCGAGAGACTTGCCAATGTGAAGCAACACACTTAACTTGACAGCACCAAACACTACAAAAAACTTTAAATACACATCCAATAATTGTAAAAATCTCAACAAGGTATGTGTCTAAAATGCCGGAAAAAACAAAAAAACTTGGAGATGAAGGTGGAGTGCATCTGATAATAAATGCCAAGAAATGCAATCTGAGGAAACTTAACGATATGCAATTCATCTACAATCTTCTTGACACCCTTCCTGGAAAAATAGGGATGAACAAACTGACGCTTCCTTACCTTGTCAGAGGAGCTGACTATGATCCTGGCATAACTGGTTTTCTAATTATCGAAACATCCCATGTATCAATCCATACATTCACTGACAAGAATTTTGCAGCAATGGATGTTTATTCCTGCACGCATTTTGATGCAGGGAAACTTGCAATTCTGCTCAAGAAAGAGCTTGAAAGCAAAGACTTCAGGTTTCATGTGGTGGAGCGCTGAGAATCTTTAACTTTGAGAAAGATCAAAGAATTTATCTTTGTAATCATCAAAGACCTTTTCGCACAATCTGTAAAGAGTGATTTTATCAAAACCAGCCAATATTCCTAGAAACTCCTGCTCTGTTTCTCTTATATGTTTTACATCAACTTTTTTTTTCAATTTTTTCTTCCCTAATATTTCAAGAACACTAGTATAAATTTTCTGCTTCAAAAGGCTGTCTTCTTCGCGCGATATTAAATGGTTCACAAGAGCATAGTGTGGAATTCCGCTTCCTATAGTCTGCAAGAGGACAGTGAACAATTCTGCTTTCTGCCGAACAAGGTGGGTTTTGTCATTTGGAACATTCTTTATTTTTTCAACCAGTCTTTCAGAATAAAGCCCTATTGAACCAAACCTCATAACAGCATCATAGGCGTTTTCCCTGTAGAAATAATTGACGAATTTTTCCAAGCCCCTTTTCTGCATTTCTGAGAATTCCCTGAATATTATTTTTGAGTTAAGATTCTCCAGTTCCCCGACCCGGGATTTTTCAAGGAACGCGAAATATCTTTTTCCAAGCTTGATTAGATTATCACTGTCGAGAAAAAGGATTCCATCGGACGTCATTCCGGCATAATCCATAATCACATTCTGGAAATTATGGATTTGGATGAGATTTCTTCCAAGAACGATTAAGTCAAATTCAGAACTTCCGAAGTCCCGTTGTTCAATCTTTCCCTTTGATTTTATTAAAATATCCTGAAGTGCATACTGCTGTACCATTTTTCCATTGACGTCCTCAAAATACGAAGTGAAGAGAAGGTTCTTCTTGAGAAAACATTTTCTGATAACAGCTTCCTGTTCCTGCTGGTCCTTTGGGTCGTGATATTCAAAATATCTGAGAAACTCCTTTTTTGTTGCAAGATAAGTCACAACCTTTCTGAATGCAAGATTAAACTCTTCCCTAATTGCTTTTTCTTCCTGCGACTTTGCAGCTGAAACAAAATAATCCACCCCAATATTTCTCACAGAAACAATAATTTCATTTGTGTCATCGTCGTGCTTCGGCTCTGAGAAATCATAATCAAAGACAGCATCCAGCCCTTCCAGCTTCACAAAAGCCCTGTTGTTTTTTTCCTTTCCGGAATCGCTTCCGGCTTTTCCTGATTCCCACCGGTCTTTGAATGCAGTTATTGGATTAGCAGAACCATGAGCACATATTGCTGTTAAAAAAGAAACTAAGAGTCCTCGTCTATTCATTGTTCGGAAAACAATTACCCCAGATTTTAAATATTTTACTACTTTAAAATAAAAAAATAATTTTATATGTAAGATTGGATTCATCTTTCAAATGAGAAAAATAATACTTCTTGTGATAATTCTGCTGGCAATATTCGCTGTTGAATACCTGGCAGAACAAAAGCAGGTTCAAGAGCAGAAAGTCATAGTCAAGAACATAGTAATAAACCGCGACACAAATCTAAGCAAAGAGATTTCTGATGCAGTTAATTTATCAGTTAATGCAGGCGCTGAACAAAAATAATTAACAAAAAGTATGTTTTAATTCTCAACAATCGATGCTGAACAATATCAATGCCAGAATATATTTTTCTCTCCATAAAAGCATATAAGCATTTCTCCGTAAAATCAGTTTATGATAGACCCACACGTTCACTGCAGGGATGGAAAAGAATCATACAAGGAGACAATTAAACACGTCCTTGCGCTTGCGGAAGAGCAGGGAATTGAAAAAATCTTTGATATGCCCAACACAGACCCTCCAATTCTGGAAGAGAAGGATGTATCGGATCGTTTGAGGCTTGTTCCAAAGAAAAATAAAAGAAACTATTATATTTATATGGCTGTGACTTCAGGAGAAGAGCAAATAAAGGAAGCAGTGCGCTGTTATTATAAGTTCAGGGAAATAATCGGCTTAAAGCTTTATGCAGGGCCGTCAACAAGAAACTTGGGTGTTGAAGAAAATAAAATTCAGCAAGTTTACAAAACTCTTGCAAGTCTTAGCTATGACGGTGTTCTGGCTGTTCATTGCGAGAAGGAATCCATGTTCAAGCCAGAGCTCTATGATTCAGTCCGGCCAATAACACATTCTTATGTCCGGCCTGAGGAAGCTGAATTTGAATCTATAAAGGAACAAATATATTATTCAATAGAATCTGGATTTGCTGGAACATTGCACATATGCCACATCTCATCTCCTAAATCAGTCGAAATTGTTGATGATGCAAGAAAAAAACTGAAAATCACCTGCGGAGTCACCCCTCATCATGTAATGTGGCACTGTGAAATGCTTCACGGGCCTGACGATTGGATATATAAGACAAACCCTCCTTTAAGAAGCGGAAGAAATGTTATAGAGCTGAGGAAACATCTGCAGGAAGGAAAGATTGACTGGATAGAGACCGACCATGCTCCGTATGCACATGGAGAGAAAATTTTCATTCCTGGAAAAAGTGACTACCCGTCAGGATTTCCATCAATGTACTTGTACAGCTATTTTGTAGAGGAATATCTGCCCCGCATCGGAGCAAGCAAAGAATTGATTGGAAAAATGACGTATCTCAATATTATGAAAGCATTTGGAAGCAAGCTGAAGGAGTAGCTGAGTGTATTAAATTACTTAAGCTAATTTTAAATCACTCTTAATCCTGAATTACTTTTGTGCCAAGTAAATAAACAATTGGAAGGTCTTCATATTTTCTCATTAACTCAATTTCAGCACGAGGATCAGCACGAAGTTGAACATAAATGACTAAATCATCAATATGGCGTTTTCCATTGCCATTGCTTCCATTTTCCCCTTTCAACGCAGATAATGTAGAAATCCCATACCCTGTTACATACCCCCCACCGGTAAATTCATCATAAAAAGGTGGTTTGCCAAAACACTCCTCCCATGCTTTTTTTCTGATTCGTATTGCTTCTTCTAATCCCCTTTTTTCAGAATTTATTGCTCTTTCTGGTCCTATTTCTTCAGGACTTCCTTTTTGGTTATGAATTTCCCCAAGTACCATATTAACTCTCAACATCACCATTTTTATTTCCTTTCACATTTCACATCCTTTTTGGAGCTGAAATTCCCAGCAAGTATAAAGATTTTTCCAAAATTTTTCTGACGCATTCAACAAGCAGTATTCTCGCTTCAGTAAGCTCCTTGTTTGTATTGTCAATTACAATGCAGGTATGGTAAAATTCATTGAATTTCTTTGCAAGCTCATAAGCATAACCTGCAATGTGGTATGGCTTTAATGTTTTTGAAGAGGCTTCAACAATCTCAGGAAATTTTGAGAGGTGCTTCACCAGCATTATTTCCTCATTTTTGTTAAGAAGCCCGAAGTTCACTTCATTGCCAGCTTTTGTTTTCCTGCTTTTATTCCCATACTTTTTCAGGATACTGCATATTCGGGCGTGGGCATACTGGATGTAAGGCGCGGTTTCACCCTCGAATGAAATAGACTCCTTGGGATCATAAAGCATGTCTCTTGAGGGATCAACTCTCAGCATGAAATATTTTATTGCGCCAATTCCTATCTCATTTGTTCTTTTTGCAAGCTCTTTTTTGTTCAGTTTTTCGTGCCGTTTTTCTATTTCTTCCTTTGCAAGCTTTTTCATCTCAGCAAACAAGTCGTCTGCGTCAACAACTGTTCCCTCCCGCGATTTCATTCTTCCTTCAGGCAGGTTGACAAGTCCGTAGCTGAGATGATGATTCTTGTCAGCGCTCTTATGGCCAAGAAGCTCAAGAATCCTGAACAATTGCTGAAAATGAAGATTCTGCTCAGAAGCAACCACATAAATTGAATTATCAAGATTATGCTCTTCGAATTTAATCTCTGCAAGAGCAATATCTTGTGTTATGTAAATTGCAGTTCCATCTGCACGAACAAGAACCTTGTTTGGCAGTCCAAATTTCTCAAGGTCAGCAATAATTGCTCCCTTCTCATCTTTTTTGAAAATTCCCCTGTGAAGCCCTTCCCCAACAATTTCCTTTCCTTTTGCGTAGAACTCACTCTCGTAATATACTCTGTCGAATTTTATCCCAAACTCCCTGAATGTCTGATTAAATCCACGATAAGCCCAGTTGTTCATCTTCTTCCATAATACAGTTGTTTTTTTATCTCCCTGCTCAAAGTCATTCAGCATCTTGAGAGCCTGTTCTTCAAGAGACTTGTCGCCTTTAGCGCGCTGAGAAAACATCACGTAATAAGCTCCCACAAAATGGTCAGGCTTCTTTTTGCTGGATTTAGGATTGGAATTTTTGCCCCACATCTTGTAGGCGAGCATGCTCTTGCATATGTGTATGCCCCTGTCATTCATCAGATTTGCCTCGATTACTTTATTGCCCCTGAATTTCAGGATTCTTGATACTGCAGAGCCGATTGACATGTTTCTGAGATGCCCTAAATGAAGGGGCTTGTTTGTGTTTGGAGCGCAGTACTCAACCATTATTTTTTTACCTTCTTTTCCTCCTCCAAAATCTTCTTCAGTATTTATTTCCGTCAATATTTTTTCAGAAATTGTCCTGCTGTTTAAAAAAAAGTTGAGATAAGGCCCTTTGCATTCAATTTTTGAAATCAATTCGCTGGGCTGGATTTTTCTTCCAAGCTCCTGGCATATTTCAACAGGATTTTTCTTGAGTTTTTTTGACAGCGAAAAACAAGGAAATGCAAAGTCACCCATTTCCTCACTCGGAGGCGCTTCGAGGATAATATCTTCTTCATTCAATTCAGCTTCTTTCTTCAGCAGGTCTATAACTTCCTTTTTGAATTTCTCCATCTTTCATTCATTTCAGTTTTTCTTTTATCTTAAGTTTTTCCTTTATGAGCTGAAGGTCTTCCTCAATGTATGTGCATAGCATCCTTAAGGTCAAAATTTCATAAAACAATTTTATCGACGAGCGTTGCGAGGGGTCGCTCCCTACGGGAACGCAGCTCCATCATCATTCACGTCGAGAATTTTGAAGATGCTATGCACATCCTCCTCAATCTTCTTCAGCTTCTTGTTGATAACCATTCTTTCACGCCACTGCAAAAGGAGAAAAATTAAGTAAAGCCCGAATATTCCTCCGACGAAAAAACTAACCCTGCTTATGACTCTGAAAATTTCTTCTGTCAACGGCTGTATCCATAAAGGAGCTGAAGAAGCATTTTCTGCTGCCAGTATTGCAATTGTGCTGTTCACCATTTTTTTTTTTTCCTTTTAATCCTATATTTTACTCTTTTTTAATGTGCTTTTTACTCAGGTTTAATTTAAGTTCTTATTAAATTTATCTAAGCCTAAGCAAGCATACAAGTATGCAAATACTACTAAGCCATATGGAAATAACCCGGAATTTTCATTGCAAAATCAGTTGCATAGTATCCGGCAAAATATCCTGTGGCGTATCCTGCTTCTGCAATAACTGCAATGCTCAGGTAATCAAGAGCTTTGCTCATGTTTTGGTTTTCATGCTCTCTTTTTTTTCTTTTTTTTCCCTCCAATTTTGAAATAATCATTGCTCCTGCAAAAACCCCTGAAGCCCCTATGCATATGTTGTTCATTTTTGCACCATTGCATTCCAAAAATGTGAAGTCTCCAATACCCCTTGTTGCTGAGCCCGTCATTGCACCTACAATTCCACTGCATACAGCAACTGAAGTCAGCTCAATTATCCTGTCTGAAATCTCCTTGAGTTCTTTGGCCCGCATTTAATGAGAAATAAAAGGTTAATATGAAACCCTCTCGCTTCGCTCGTCAGCATCGTCCTCGCTGTTCGGTGTTTTATTCTCAGGCTCTGCGTTCCCGTAGGGAGCAACCCCTCGCGACGAGCCAGATTGTTTTATCTACGAGCTGCGGAATTGATGCTGGGCAGGGTTTCATATTAGCCGAAACAAAATAAAAACTTATAAATATTATGGCATCACCATTCTTTGAATGGCAAAAATTGGAAATTATGAGCCCAAGCAGATTGAACCCGAGATAGTTGAATATTGGGAAAAGAATGAAATTTACAAAAAGGCAGTTGAAAAAAACAAGGGTGGGAAATTCTATTTTCTTGACGGGCCTCCTTACACAACTGGAGAGATTCATGTCGGCCACGCCTGGAACAAGGCATTGAAGGATTCTTTTCTGCGCTACAAGCGAATGCAGGGCTTTCAAGTCAGAGATCAGCCAGGATTTGACATGCACGGACTGCCTATTGAAGTCAAAGTCGAGCAAAAACTCGGGATAAAGGACAAGCACGAAATTGTAGAAAGAATAGGGATGCAGAAATTCGTTGAGGAATGCGAGAAATTTGCCCTTGACAATATGTTCCCTATGATTAAGGACTTCAAGAGAATGGGTGTGTGGATGGACTGGGAAAATCCGTATATGACCATAACTAATGAGTACATTGAAGGTGCGTGGTGGGCTCTGAAAAAAGCATCTGCAAATGGTCTGCTTTACAGGGGAGAAAAGGCAATGACATGGTGTCCGAGATGCGCAACTGCATTGGCAAAGCACGAGCTTGAGTATGAAAATGTCAGGGAAACTTCAATATTTGTTAAGTTCAAAGTCAAGGGAGCTGAAAATGAATACCTCATCATTTGGACAACAACGCCGTGGACAATTCCGTTTAATCTCGCTGTTATGGTTAATCCAAAACTTGATTATGTGAAAGCAAAAGTCGGCAACGAAATTTGGATTACAGCAAAAGCCCTTGCTTCAGGACTCATAGGAATGGTTGCAGGCAGGAAATTTGAAATCATTGAGGAATTTAAGGGAAAACAATTGTCAGGATTGAACTACGAACATCCATTTGCTGACGAGATAGATTACAAAAAGCTGACAGCAAAATTAGCAGGATTAGCAGGAGGCAAAATTCCTGAACACACTGATTCTGCGGATTCAGAACAGCTTAAGCATCTTCACTCAGTTATTCTATCTCAGGAATATGTTGACACCAGCTCAGGTTCAGGACTTGTGCACTGCGCTCCAGGGTGCGGACCTGAGGATTACGAGATTGGAAGAAAACACGGACTGCCGGCATTCAACAACATAGACGAGCACGGCATTTTTCCAGCAGAGACGGGAAAATTTTCCGGGCTTAAGGCAAAGCAGGACGATGACAAATTCATTGAGGAGCTTAAAAAACGAAATTCACTCATAGAAACATCTGAAGTTGAGCACGAGTATGCGCACTGCTGGCGGTGCAAGACGCCTGTGATATTCAGGGCAACAAAACAATGGTTTTTGGCAACAGAAAGATTGAAAGGAGAGATGATAAAGGAAAATGAGAGAATAGTTTGGGTGCCTGACTGGGCTGGATTGCGCTGGTTCAATTCGTGGCTTTCTGATTTGCAGGACTGGTGCATTTCAAGGCAGAGATTTTGGGGAATTCCCCTGCCTATATGGGAGTGCCAGAATCCTGAATGCGGGGCTCTCAGAATTGTGGAAAGCAGAATAGAAATAAAGGAACTTGCTGGAAAAGAGCTTGATAACCTGCACAGGCCCTGGATTGATGAAGTAATAATTAAATGCGAAAAATGCGGTTCTGACTCAAGAAGAATTCCTGATGTTCTTGATGTATGGCTTGATTCCGGAGCATCTCCCTGGGCGACTCTGAATTATCCTTCTGACAAATCTTATGAGGAGTTTGGAGCCTCTGATTTCATTCTCGAAGGAAAAGACCAGATTAGAGGATGGTTCAACTCTCTTATGGCTCTGTCAATGGTCTCATTCAAGAAGCCATCTTACAAGGCAGTTTATATGCATGGAATGATAATGGATGCGCAGGGAAGAAAAATGAGCAAGTCCCTGGAAAACGTAATTTCTCCGTACGAGGTTATCGATAAGTACGGCTCTGATGTTATGAGATACTACATGATTGGAGGCGCCAAGCCAGGCCTTGATTTGAATTATAACTTTGATGATATGAAGGTCAAGCTTCGAAATCTTGCTGTGCTGTGGAATCTTCACAAATTCGTGATTGATTATTCAAGACAGCTCAGCATAGCGCCCCACGAGATAATATCTAGGAAAAACAGCATAGAAGAAAATTACATCCTTTCAAAGCTTAACTCGTCAATACAGGAATCAACCCAGCTTTACGATCATTATTACCTGAATCAGGCTCCAGAAAAAATTGAGGAGCT
>DATDSP010000076.1:0-10134 GCA_035291205.1 Candidatus Nanoarchaeia archaeon
ATCCTTAATCAAGCAGAGCATCATGCTATTGCTTGAGCACTTATCTGGAAACCTGCGACTTTAGTCGCAGGAGGAGGGCATATTAGCCTACAACTTCAGAAAAAACATCTGCTTGTTCCTTGCAATCACTTTCTTCGTGGCGTCATCCCAGTAAAGTTCGCCAGTGATGGTGGGATATGCCATTGACCAATACATCACAGATCTCTTGTCGTTAACATGCTCTGCACCAAAAACATGTCCTATTTCGTGAGCCAGTGTTTCAAAATTTTTTTCAGCATTGTCAGTAATATAAATTAAAGCGGAGTTGCCGTAGAAGGGTGCAAACCCGACATAGCTGTTTTCCGCCTCCTGTCCAGTAAAGAGAAATTTCAGTTCAGTGCCTGATCTCTCAACTTTTTCTTTCGCATCACGATGTCTGTCCTCGATGTATGATATTTTGTTGTCGGATTCGTATGTTGCATAGTTCTTGACCTGAAAATATATTCCAAATTTTTTTCTGTATTCTTCTGAAACAGCATCAACAACCTTCTCAAGCTCATCAAAGCAGGCCCCCCTGCTTTCATACCTGCATATCAATTCCTCATCAGCAGCAATTGTAACATTCAATATCCTTATTTCTTCATAACCCTTCCTGTTGAAGTCGTAATTAAATTTCTCAGCAATAAATTTTCTGGCCTCGCTTGTGCTGTAATTTGCTGCAATGGTTGTTCTTTCAAAATCATTGTTGATATAATCATCAGCAAGCAAAACCCCTCCTGCAAACAGTGTTCCTGCAAGAAGAGTTGCTCCAATTATTCTTTTTAGTGGAGAAATCTTTTTCTTTTTGCTGAAAAGGTTTTCCCACCCGTCAACACTTCTTCTATTTAGAAAAAAGTTCATTAAATTTAATGGAGTGAGCCAAAATAAAGCAATTGCCCATATAAAACAGCGAAAAAAATATTGCCTGGTGTAATTTTACCATTAGTTGTTGCAATTAAAATAAATAAATTAAAATAATAACGAGATTATGGTATAATAAATACAACATAACAAAATTTAAAAGCGCGACCGTGTAAAATAATAAAATGGCAATTTTCAAAGATATGCTCGGCTCTGATGAAACAATTTTCAGGAATGAAATAGCTCTTGATTACAGCTACGTTCCTAAAGTCATTCCTTACAGGGAAAAAGAGCAGAAGCACATAGCATTGTGCATAAAGCCCCTTCTTGCAGGAAGAAACGGGAGAAATCTGATTGTAACAGGCAGGCCCGGAGTTGGAAAAACAGTTGCCTGCAAGCATCTTTTCCAGGAGCTTGAGGAAGAAACTGAGGAAGTTATTCCAATCTATGTCAATTGCTGGAACAAAAACACTTCTTACAAGATTATGCTGGAAATCTGCAATATCCTCGGCTACAAATGGGTGCAAAACAAAAAAACAGAAGAGCTTTTTGAAGAAATAAAGAAAATAATCAACAAACGCTCCGCAGTTTTCGCGTTCGATGAAATTGACAAGGCAGAGGACTATGATTTTCTTTACTGGCTTGCTGAGGGAATTTACAAAAAAAGCATACTCCTGGTTACAAATTACAAGGAGTGGGTTCTGGAACTCGACGAAAGAATAAAATCAAGGATTACAGCAGAGTCTCTTGAATTTCCAGAATACAACCACGCTGAAACAGAGGGCATTCTAAGACACAGGATGGAATATGCATTTCTCCCGAACGTTGTTGAGCAGCCCGCATTCAATGCAATACACTCCAAGACATTTGAACTTAGAGACATAAGAGCAGGCCTTTACATGCTGAGGGAAGCAGGAAACATTGCTGAAGATAGCTCGTCAAGAAAAGTCACTCTTGCTCATGCAGAGAAGGCAGTGCAAAAAATATCAGGATTTACAGTAAAGAATGAAGAGGATCTTGAGGATGAGACAAGGTTTATTTTGGGGCTGGTTAAGGACAACTCAGGAAGGAGGATAGGAGACATTTTTAAGGTTTATCAGGAAAAGGGAGGGGTTGCAGGGTACAAGACATTTCAGAGGAAAGTGAAAAAGCTTGACGAGAACAAGTTCATCACTATGCAAAAAACAATTGGCGGTGCTGACGGAAGCACATCAATACTCAAATTTGAAAAAGAAAAAAAAATAACTGATTTCTGATGGCTCAATGCGTCTATTGCAAGGGATTTCATCCTGGAGATGATAGAACAGTATGTCCTGTTGTAATCAAGACTCAAAGCCTGTTCAGGGTAAAAGAGATGCTCAAGAGCGAGACATTCTACGGAAGCAGTCCCGCTCCTTTCATAGGGAGAACAGGATACCCTGAAGTCAATGTGGGAATTCTTTCCCCTACTGAAATCAGGGAAGATGCATGGCTTCACGATGCTCCAGGGCACTGGGCCCAGCAGAATTTTCAGATTCCGAGGATTGCAGAACTAAGATTTTCTCTTGTGAATTCCAGATCAAGAAGCAACATAAAGAATGAAACAAAAATTGTCGAGCTGAGCCGGGAAGTTGGAATTGCATCAAAGCCGGTTGACGTTGAAATAAAACTAAAGAAAATTCCAAACTTTAAGCTTAACATTGATGCTTATTCAGCTCCTTTCGGCCCTGGGGCAAGCATTGAAAAGGCAAGCATAACCTCAAATCCGAAAGTTGACAGCAAAGTAGAAAAGGTTGTTTCTGACAAGGATTTGAAGGCAGGCTCAGCAGTAACATATTTGTACAGCAAAGGGTACGATGAGAATTTTCTCAGCAAAGTTCTTTCAGTTGGGGCAGTTGGCATTGGAAAAAACAGAAAGCTTGTCCCAACGAGGTGGTCCATTACTGCAACTGATGACACAATTGCAAAGTACATTCTTGCTGAAATAAGGGATTTTTCTGAAATCGATTATTCAGCTTATTTCGGAAGCTATCTTGGAAACTATTACATCATTCTCTGTTTTCCAGGCATGTGGGGATATGAGCTTTTTGAGATGTACCTTCCAAGCGCAGGAAACAACAGTGTGAATTACTCTACTGATTATGAGGATTGGAAAGGAAGGAAAAACTACGCAGAGAACTGCGCAGGAGGGTATTATTCTGTAAGACTTGCAATTCTGGAGAAGCTGATGAGCTTGAAAAGAAAAGGTTCTGTGCTTGCATTAAGGTTCATAACCGACGAGTATTCAATGCCTCTTGGCGTGTGGGTCACAAGAGAAGCAGCAAGAAAGGCATTAGCCTGCAAGCCAATAGAATTTTCAGACAAGGAGCTTATGCTGAAATACACAGACGAATTTGTAAAAAAGAAATTCAGTTTTGACGCCAATAAAATATTGAGCCAAAGTAAGCTTCTAAATAACCTGAAAGTCCAGAAAAAGCTGGCTGATTTCCGCCATTAAGCCGATGTTTTTCAATTTCTTCTTTGAATTCTTCCACAATTTCATTATTTAATATTTTAAGTGCAGATAAAACCGTTTTTTCAGCGCTAAAGACTGTGTTGCACTGTACATGTTCTTTCAGCAGTCTTAAAGCTTCTTCATTTTCTCCTTTTTCATAGTTCTTAACAATCAATTCCGCACTTCTTACTGCAAAAAACAAAAATATTTTTTCTTCAGTTAGCAAATTCATATCTTTTATTCCTTCCACTAATTTTCCCAAGTCAGCGTACTTTCCCATTCAGCCCCTCCGCTCTGCTTCCTTCACTGTCCTATGCGTTGCGTACATTTCATAAAAATCTTTTCCATACACTTCAGAAATCCATTTGTTTAGCTCGTCATGATTTTCAGGGTGGTTTGGACTGTAAAGAGTATCAAGCGCTGAATAAATTGAAGCAAATTCTCCATTTTGGTAAGCTGAGCATTTTTTTTTGGCTTGCAATAAAACCGTGTTGGCGATTGCCTTTTGTTTGGTGCTTAATCCCTTGTATTCTTTTGTCTGCAATATCTTGCTTACCCTTTCTTCTATACCCTTTATTTCCATTTTAACCTCTCATGAGTTTCTGTTTAATATTTTTCCAGTTTTGTAAGTAACATATTCTCGGTATTCTTTTGTTTCTCCTATTATTTTTTTAAGCCATGTGTTAATTGTGCCTTGATTATAACTGTTATTTTTATAAAGTCCATCCAAAATATCAAATGCTTCCTGGGTTTTTCTTAGGTGTAACATTGTGTAAAATGTTCTAACAGCAGCCAATGCTGAGGTTGCAATTTTTTTCTCAACCCCCTGCGGATCAAGCTTTCTAAAATCTTCACTCCCCATTATTTCAACGATTTTTTTCCCTATATCAAATTCTGTCATATAATCACTCTTCAATGTTCTATTTCTTCCACCAGTTTGCCTGAATCATAATAGTTTTTGCGACTGCATTGTTTTTACGTTCTTCATCCAGGGTGGGTATTCTCATAAATCAGTTTAACTGCCTCTCAGTCAATTCAGAACTCTTTTTTTGACGAATAATAAATTAATCAGCCATTAAAATTTGATTCATTATTTAAGCTTTTTGCCTTCGCCATTCTGGTCATTCTCAACGTAATTTTTTAATGCAACATATCTATTGAAGACATCTGTTTCTTTGAATAGTTGTTCAGAAATCCAATCAATTAATTGTCGTTGTCTTGGATATTCTTTACAGAGCTTAACAAGCTGGTCGTTAGCTTGGGCATATCTGAATGGGTTCATTGTAGATGCTGATAAATGGTCACCAATCTGCTTGAGCCCAATCAATATCTCGCCTGCAACTTTTTGTTGTTCTTGTGTGTATTTTTTTCCAATTGCTGTCTTTAAACCCGTCATTCGCTTGTTAATAACCTCATCCAAGCTAGTCGCATCATCTGAGATATTGTATTTTTCAGTTTCTGTCATCACTTTATCGCCTCCAGTAAGAAATAAGCTTGATTTTGACAACATTATTTAAGCTTTTCTTTTAATTCGTCAAGAAATCTTCTTAGCGTGTTTGTAATGTGCTCAGGCTGGGTTTTGAGTATCTCAGCAGTTTTTTTCAGGATTTCTTCATCTCCACCTTCAAACCTTTGTTCAGAAACCAGAGTTATGCTTTCAATTTTCCTGTTTTTTTTCACAGCATCCTTCCATTTTGCAAAAAGCTCTTCTGCTCTTGCAGGGACTTGTGAAGCATCGCAGTTGAGAATAGAAGCAGATTCATCAAGCATTTTCTTGGATTTCTCGCCTTCCTGCTTTGATGCTTTTCCAGCAGCGAATTCAATTCTTATAACACCATCCTGAACTTTGCTTGTCTTTGTTATTTTTATTTTTTCAGTTTCGCCGGTCGAATCCAGGTGAGTTCCGCCGCAGGCCTCAACATCAAATCCAGGAATCTCAACAATTCTTATTTCCTTTCCAGGAACTGCTCCTCCCTGATAAAGCCTGAAGCCGTATTTTTTTTCAGCAACATTTCTTGGCAAAAAGAACTTGTTGACTCTTATGTTCCTCACTACAATTTCATTTGCAATTCTCTCAATATCTTCTGCCTGCTCTTTAGTGAGGTTGTCATAATGGGTTATGTCAAGTCTTGCCTTGTCAAGGAACTTTGCTGCTCCTGCCTGCCACACATGATTTCCAAGAACCTCTTTTGCAGCTCCATTAAGAATGTGAGTTGCAGTGTGGTGCTGTGCGAGCTGTTTTCTCCTCTCTAAATCAATAATTCCTTTTACAGTCTCTCCTTCCTTGAAATCAATCCTGTCAACAATATGCACAACTATGCCTCCCTGCTTGAAAACATCAGTAACATTCGCTCCATTCAGTTCACCCCTGTCTGACAGCTGTCCCCCGCTTGTCGGGTAAAATGCAGTCCTGTCAAGAATAATTTTGCTGTTGATTATCTTAACAACCCTTGCCTTGAATTCTGCAAGCTTGTAGTTGTCGAAGTAAAGAATTTCAGTTGCAGGCACACCTTCCAATTCAAGTTTCTCTTCTCTTTTTGTCTGGGTCAATTGTTCTTTTTCGTGTCTTTCAGCAACTAATGCGTAGAATTTTTCAGGTACAGCAATCTTTTTTCCAATTTTCTCAGATTCTTCCTTAATAAATTCCGGGGAAATTCCCTGGCTGTCGTAAAGCTCAATCATTTTTTCCTGAGTTATTTCTGTCTTCAGTGCATTTGCAACAACCTGTGCGCTTCTCTTTTTGTTCTCGTAATATTTTTTTCTTTCAACCTCAAGAATTTCTGAAACTTCATTAAGATGCTCGTTCAGTTCAGGAAACTGTTTTTTAAGATAAACAGCATGCCATTTGCATATCTCTGGAATTGAAATTTTCCATCCATATTTATCAACAAATCCCTGCGCTCTTCTGAAGAGAAGCCTGAGGTTGTATCCCCCGCCAACATTGCTTGGAAGCACGCCATCTGACAGCGCAACAAGCAACGCCCTCGAATGTTCAGCGATTGAGTACAGCGCAGAAAGAGGCTGCATGGTGTTCTTTAATTTTTCAACTTTAACTCCAACATCTTCAGAAATTTTTTTCCACACTGAATTTATGTCTTCAACTTCATCAACATTCAGGTAAGATGAGTAAGGAAGAAATTTTCTCACAATTTCCTTGTCAACCTTGATTCCTGCTATTTTATAAAGTTTCTTCGCAACACTCGGGAAAGTAGTTTCGTAGCTTGTTGAAACACCTTTTGTGAACCATGCATTTCTTTCCTGCCCCATTCCCATATCAAGAACTTTGAGGTTCAGCTCTTTGCTTCCTGCTGGAGTCTGTTCGTACATCATATAAACCTGATTTCCAAGCTCTAAACCGCGACTGAAGAATTCTATGCACGGCCCGAAATTGCCTCCACCAGCCCATGCGTCCTCGTGATAAGTTATCTCTCCATTTGGAAGCCCCAATCCATCTTTGAGCCAGGAATGAATGTCCTCAAAATATTTTTTTTGATTGTATTTTTCAGGAGGCTCAAAAGCGTGCTGTCCTATCATCACAAAACAGCTGTAATGAGCTCCTGTAATTCCAACATTGTCAATGTCATTAAATCTGAGGCAGAGCTGTGGAACTGTCAAGGGATTTGCTGGAGGCTCAACTTCTCCGCTTACAACATACGGCTGAAAATCATAAATAGATGCCTGCACAAACTCAGTGTCCTGACGCCAGCGGGCTGCAACAGGATACCTTTCTATTGGAATGTACCCTCTTTTCTTAAAATGCTTTGCAAATTCCTTCCACACCCCGACATAATCCATCTCTTTTTTTGCCGGCGGATTGTCAAAAAATCTGAAGCCTCCTGAATGGCTTGGGTCATCGCAGACAGTCCTGCTCTCTTCAACACTCCAAAAGAATGTTCCGCACACTGTGCATTTCTTCCTCCCAAAACCCTCTTCCTTCAATACGCTGATAGGGTAGAACCTCTCAGGCTGAAGAGATGCCTTTGCCTTGAATTCTCTTTTTATTTCTTTGTCTGGAATCATTTTGAATTTTAATGAGAGCGAATTCATGCTTTATTTAATATTCTTTGTTTTCTTTCCATAAACATACACGTACTGCCAGAGGAGCGCGGATTTTCTGGCAACATTAACATCAAAGCCTGATTTTTTAAAAACATTTTTTATTTTATCATTGTTTCTGAGCCATGGAACATTGGGAATTATTCCAAAATACTTGTCATAATCAAGGAAGCATATTCTAGCTCCTTTTTTCATTCTTCTATTTGCTTCCCTAAGCGTGTTTTCAACATTCTGAATATATCCCAAAATTCCAACTGAGACAGCAGCGTCAGCATTCCTGATTTTTGGATGAATTGAATCCGCATCTTCTTCCTTCAGCACATCAACATGCCTGAATCCCTTCTGCCTTATCCGCTCAACAGTTATTTCTACTTCTCTCGATGAATCATTTGTTGCATATATCCTTCCTTTTCTTCCGGCTTTTTCAGCGAGGTGCAATGTCAAGGAGCCGACATTGCATCCAAACTCAAAGACAGTTTTCCCTTTGATGCTTCCAAGAAGTTTTGAAATATTGTCCTTCACTTTCTGGGGCAGGGAATATTTTTCTGTCATCAGGGAGAATCTCGCAAGCAAGTCATTTATTTTAACTATCATCTTCGGGTTGTGGTACATTTGCATCAGGAAATACATTGGAATGCCCAGAGCAATCAGCGAGATGGATAAAAGAATAAGTGCGTATCCTCCTTCGATATAAACCCATGTTACAAGAACTACAAAAAAAATTACTGATACAATTATTGGGACGACTGTTCCAAAAGGAACTTTGAAAGGCCTGTGGATTTCAGGTTTTTTGTATCTGAGAATAACCAGTGCAATTAATGCTGAGATATAAATAAAAACTGAAAATGGAATAAGAAGGGACAAAATTGCTTTGTACGAGCCAAATGCAAGAATTATCACGAACAACGAGACAACTGTCTGGAAGAGAATTGCTTTGTAAGGAGTTTTGTATTTTTTATGAATAAGCGTGAATTGATTCAGAAAAAGCCTGTCGCGAGCCATTGCAAACAAAAGTCTCGGAGTTGCAATGATGCCTCCAAGCGCTGAGCCGATAAGCACAAGGTAAACTCCTAATCCAGCAACCCATCTTCCTGTTTCGCCGTAGATTGCTGTAGCAACGTCAGTTGTTGGTGATGCGGATTTCGCAATTGTGTACCAAGGGATTATTCCGAGAGAAACTATCACAATCAGCATTGTGAGAATTGTAACGATTATTGTGGAGAATATCAATGCTGATGGAATTACTGTTTGTGCATCTTTGGTTTCTTCTGCGAGATATGTCGCGCTTTCCCATCCAAAGAATGCCTCGAATATGAAAAACAGTACAAGAAGAATATAAATCGGGGGGTGAGTCATTATAGGATAGAAATTAGGGGCATTCATTTTCAGGAACCCCGGAATTATTATTGCTGTCATAAGTGCAATAGTTATTACTGCAAATATGACTGCGGCAAACGATGATGCTTCAATGCCTGTAAAGACAATAAGGTTCAGGGCGAGTATGAAAAATATTGTCAGGATAACCTTATTCATGAAAGGAAAATGTGCGGGTGCCAGGGAATTTACTGCAGCAACTACCAGCAGGGTGGTTGTAATATTGTAAACAAGAAAAGTTGTCCATCCAATTATGAATGAATAGAATCTTCCGTAAGTCTGCTTGCAGTATTCGTAAATGCCTCCTGCGCTTGGAAACATCCCAACAAGCTCTCCAAAGCAGGCAGCAACATAGACTGAAATTATTGAAAGCACAAACCAAGCTATGAGAGAAGTATTGCCCCCCTCATCAGCTCCAACAGACGCTCCAAAGAACATTCCAGTGCCTATTATTGAGCTTATTGACAGTGCAACTATTGCCCAAAATCCAAGTGTTCTTTTAAGTTCAGCCACTTTGCGGAATAAGAAAACCAGCTATAAAAAGAGTTTTATTAACTTTGAGGTGGTGAGGGCTCTGTAAAAAAGTAAGTTGCCATCGATATAGTGAGTGTCAATCAAGTATTTTCATCATCTTATTAACAAGACTTGCTTCTTTCATGCAAAGTGAAGACATTAGGACATTTATTGTTAGTAAAAGACATTAGGACATTTATTGTTAGTAATATTGCCAGTAATCCGAGAGTGCTCCGTCAATGTTTTCCATTATGCGAGAAATCACATATTCATTTCCATGTTTTTTTGGTTTTTTTCCAACTTTTTTATCTTTGTCTGCACACGTTTTTGGTTTCAAGTAGTCTACTTCGTATCCTGCTCCTTTCAAAGCATCATAAGCACTGTTGCTATAGTAATTGGTAATCAGTCCGCCAAGTCTGTTGTTGTGGAAATCAGCTTTTGTTATGGCATTTGTGTCTTTTTTCAGGACTTCATCGACTAGAAATCTTATTGCAAAAATTCTAACTTCGGTGCCGGATTCCCAGTTTGCCCTGATAAGTTTTTTTTTTCCGTTTGGCAGATGTCTATACCATCCTTGCTCTGTCCAGAAGTCATCCATTGTTTTTTCGCAAAGAGAATTTGTTTCAGCCTGGCTTACCATATCGCAGATGTGGGGTGTATTTGTTTGATCCATTTCATTGATCGACATGACAAAAATACTTAAATTTTTCTAAATTGGGTACGTGGAAAGCATCTTGGGTACGTGAAATGCATCTTCAAAATTCTTGACGTGCTTGTAGAGGGAGCTGCGTTCCTGCAAAGTCTTTCACCCAACGTCTTTCGCCCCGTTGACAAGCGAG
>DATDSP010000077.1:0-13031 GCA_035291205.1 Candidatus Nanoarchaeia archaeon
TTTTATTCTCAGGCTCTGCGTTCCCGTAGGGAGCAACCCCTCGCCACGAGCCAGACGATTTTACCAACCAGCTGCGGGAATTGATGCTGGGCAGGGTTTCATATTAGCCAGAGACAGAAAAAAAAGATAAAAAATTTAAAAAAAAATTAAAACCAAACCAACCAGCTTACGAGTAAACTACTGAAAGCTTTGGTTTTGTTCCAAACTCCCTGCTTCCATACAATACCTTTGCATAAGAAGCTGACTCCTCAAACTTAACCGCGACGGAGAATGTTCCATCATCGTTGATTCCTGTCAATGATGTTATGTTAAACACGTGGCTGAATGAGGTATTGCCTATTGATGAGCCATTTGCAGGCGCATTTGCAGAGGTTATGCCTGTTTCAGTCCAGGAATCTGATGAGACGTTGAATATCTTCTTCGCCTGGTTCTTTCCGAAATCATATGCAGGAGTTAATGTCAGATTGGCTGATGTTATTGTCTTGCCCACTAAAGATGAAGTGTCGAACTTCAGGTATATCCTGTTCTTCTCAAGAGCGAAGTCAGCCAGCCGTAGGTAGTCACCGCCGTAATTTTTGCCCGTGTACCTTGTGCTTACGTGTGCATCAGCTACAGGATTAAGTTCAATCACTCCTGAAGGCACAATGTAAGTTGTGTTTGTGACGTTAAATGTTCTCTTTGTTGCAGTTCCAACAACCTTGTTGTTTCCGTTGTCAGTGCAGTTGACTGTCCAGTTGTACGGCCCGACATTCATGCTTGTCTGCGTGAATGTCTGCGTGATTCCTTTTGAAACAGATGTTGAAGTCTTGTTGATAATGTTGTTAATTATTAAAGTGCAATTTTTGATGTCAGAATCATCTGTAACTGTGTAGCTGAAAGTTGGACTTGATGATGTATTTGTGTTGTCTGCTGGAGAAACTAATGTGACAACAGGCGCTGCAAGATCATCAAAGCTGAATACAACCGCAAGTATCGGCTTTCCATTATTCATCTCACTGCTGTTGTATATAAGCCTTGAATAATTGCCTGTTTCATTGAACATCACAAGCAGTGTCAAAACAGAATCGTTTGTAGGCACTGTGAGATTTGTCAGTGTAAATATGTTAGAGCTTGTCTCGGAGCCAATCAACTCACTGCCATTAGGTCTGTTGCCGTAAGTAAGAGTTGAGGCCTGCCAGGAATCTGTTGTGACATGATAAAGAAGCTTCTGCGTGTTCTTGCCATCGTTGAAATATGCACTTAAATTGAGTTTCGCGCTTGAAATGTTTTTTCCCATGAACAGGGTGGAATTGAACTTGAGATAAATTCTGTTTTTTTCCAATGGTGTGTCTATCAACTTTAGAAACCCTATCGAATATATTGCTCCGGTGTATCTGCTGCTGACATAGTTATCCTGAACTGGATTTAAGCTCAGTGTGTCAGCTGAAACGGTCTTTACTACTCCTAAACTTAATCCGAGAAGTAGCAACATAGTTATTACTCCCAACAACTTTTTCATTTATATCCCCCCAACTATTTTTTAATCCTTCTATTATCACTAATTCAAATATTAAATTGATTGATGAATTGGAATAAACCGTTCATATATAAATATTGTTGTGCTTTAAAATTAACAGTTTCAAAGTCAGTTTTGCAATTGTAAGCCAGAGAATTATATGTTGAAGTTGCGTTGTTTGAATTTTGGGTGAGGAAAATGCCGAGGAAAAAATAGTACCTCTTGAAGCAACCGTAGAAAACAAAAAACAAAATTAAAAAACTAAGTTCCTCTTCTGGCATTTGCTCGCAGACTCGGCCTGAGTTTCTCAGCACCCTTTCCTTTGTGAATTAAAATTCCCCTGCTTCTTTTGCCTGATGCAGTCAATCCTCTGAATACTCTGCCTCTGTGCTGTTTTTCTGCAATCCATTTCATATTCGGATCAGCCAAAACAGCAGGATGTGATTTGTCTACAAGAATTATTTCATACCAATAATGCAGTCCGTCTTTTGCAGCAAAGTACGAGTTAAGAATCTCACAGTTAGGATATTTCCTTGCTGTTCTTTCTTCAGCAACCCACTGATAGCTCTTGGCAATGTCCTGCCTCATCCTGAATCTCTTCGGCCTTCTGCCGTGCCTTATTTGAGGCCCAAGCCTTCCACCACGGTTAACTCTCTGCCGTACAAGAATTAATCCTGGCTTTGCCTTGTATCCCAAACTTCTTGCCCTGTCAAGTCTTGTGGGATGAGAAATTCTTATTGTGACCGGCTCTTTTCTCCACTGAATAATCCGTTCCTTCCAGATTTTCTGGATTTCCTTGCTCGGATCATTGAATGATTCCCTCAAGTATTTGTATAGTGCCATTTTCGCCTCCGTATTTTGTAATGCATTATATTGCGGCAGATTCTGGCAAGCGACTGCCAACATCTCTGTCTGCTGAGAAAAAATCAGTGTTGTTTAAAAATGTTTCTGCATGAAATAAAATGTTTCTGCATGAAATATATCCTGTTCAATTTGAAAATTAATGTTCTTCAGCTGGTCTGTAAAAGAAAGAGAACATTTTAAACTTTGGCACTTAACTTGGCAGCACCACCTTCTGTAAAAAAATTCTTCAGCCCCATTACAAACAATATCAGGCCTATCAAGATTAGGGGGATGAGTGCTGTATGATCTTTTCTATGAAGTATGCCAATTATTATGAAAACGATGCCAAGAATCATTCTTAGGATTCCCAACAATATTATCTGATTTTTCAACGGAGCACTGATTTTTTTCATCAATTTATCATATTCTTCCCTGCTGATGTCGTGATTATTGAACAGTATTCCCACATAGTCCATTGCACCACCATCAACAGACCGCGCATCATACCCCATTTTCTTGAGTGCTTTTGCAGCTGACCTGCTCCTGCTGCCTGATGAGCAGTAAAGAATTATCTTCTTGCTCTTGTCTATCTTTAGCTCAGTTTCAACTTTGTCAATGTCAGTGTAATTTATGTTTATTGCGCCTTCCAAATGAAAAAAATCATACTCCTCCTTGCTTCTCGAGTCAATTAAAACAATGTCTTTTTTTTCTTTTAAAATTCTGTTAAATTCATCAGGAGAAAGCTCATGTAATCCGTTATCGGTTTTTGCCTGTTCCTGCTGAACATCTGCAACTAAAAAAATCTGAATCATATTCCGCCTCTTTTAATTCCACTACGATAATTTTGCTGTTTAAAATATTTACTTTTTCATGCACTTCTGATATTTTGCGGTTCCTGCGCTATTAAACTTTGTTTCATTTTGTTTATTTCCTCTGCAATCTCATCAACCGTGGAAGCCAAAATCCTTCTGCCGAATTTTGCAGAAGCTTTTTTTCTCGGCTCGTCTCCTCGAATGCGGATTAGAATATCGTTGCTGAATTTTGTATTTTTCGATTTTTTAATGAAATCCCTGCGCAGATGCCAAAAGATCGATGTTTCGATGTAATCAGCGTGCCTCGCATTAAGTTTTATCATATTTTTGAATTCGGGGAATAAGATTCTTATCTCCCTTTTGCTATCTCTGTTGATTTCATCCTGAATTCTCCTGAGAACACTTAACTGGGGGCTTGACCCGTGGCCTGAAATTATAACCAAAATCCTGAATCCATTCTTCTCTATTTGAGTGGCAAGAGAATTAATAACTTCATAAAAAATTTCAGAATCTGCATAATAAACACTTCCTTTCAAAGTGCAATTTGTTCTGGTCTCAAATCCCTGAAATTTTTTCCCTCTTCTAACTTCCTCAATGTCTGTTCCAATCCAGAGCGGAGGCAGGATTGCCCCTTTTGTTTTTCTTGCCACCTTCTTGCACACTTCATGAGCAACAAACATGTCAGTTCCAAAAGGAAGCTGAGCGCCGTGCCATTCAAGAGTTCCCAGAGGAAGAAAAATTACTTTTTTGTCCAGCTTTTCAAAGTCCTCTGGAAAAAGATTTTCATAGTCCATTGTCCTGTCAACTGCTTTTTTTCCTCTTATAGTTGTTATTTTAGCTGCCATCTTAATCAAAAACATCAATCAATAAACAAAAATCATCAACAAAAATAAAATAATTATTTAAACTACTATTTAAAATTAAGCCCATATGAAAGCTGTGCTATTATTATCAGGCGGATTTGACAGCCCTGTTGCAGGATACTTGATGCAGAAAAAGGGATTTGAAATAATTGCAGTTCATTTCTCGGGCGAGCCTTTCACAAACAAAGAACCCGAACACAAGTCAAGAAAGATATCAAATCTGCTGAAATTCAGCGAATTCGTAGTTGTTCCCTTTGGCAGGCATCTCGCTGAAATTGCAAAAAAATGCACGCACAGATATTATTACCTGCTGTCAAGAAGAACTATGCTCAGGGTTGCTGAGAAAATAGCAGAAAAAGAAAAATGCAGATACATCATAACAGGAGAAAACATTGGGCAGGTTGGAAGCCAGACATTGAGCAATATCTGCACTGTCGACAAGGCAATTGGGATGACAATTCTCCGGCCAGTCTTGTGCAGCAACAAGATGGATACTATTGAACTTGCAAAAAAAATTGGAACTCACGACATTTCTCTCGGCCCTGAAATGTGCTCTGTTCTCGGGCCCAAGAATCCGGCAACGAAATCAACAGCTGAAATCATTGAACGCGAAGAGAAAAAAATTGACGTGGGCTTGATTGTTGAAGAAAGCCTGCTCTCAATGAAATATGAGAAAATCCAGTAAATCATAAAAATCTTCTGACAATAAGTATGTGCATAGCATCTTCAAAATTCTCGACGTGAATGACAATGGAGCTGCGTTCCCGCAACGTCTTTCGCCCCGTTGACAAGCGATGTACAGCGTTCACTTCGTTCAGCTGCACGCGCTCGCCCTACTAACATTAATCAAGGCGAGCGTGTTAAGAGGGATTGCGAAGCACATCCCTCCTCACATCGGCGTCAACTGACGAAACGGTTGGGAGCAACCCCTCGCGACGCTCGTCGCTGATACTTACGGATTGAATTTTGACCTTAAGAATGCTATCCACATACGACAATAAAATCACTCAGAGCTCTGATTTACTGCAGTTGTATAATAGCCCCCATACACATTCACAAGAGTGTCCCTGATGATATCATAGTCAGAATCGTACGCAGGAATGTATCCGTCGTAGAAAAGGTTTATTGACTTCAAAATCCTGTTGTGCTTTGATTTTTTGTTGTCGAGGTACTGAAACGCAAGCGATATCTTTTGAGCGATTTCAGAATCAAGTTTTCCTGAAGCAACTATTGGAAATTCCGGAATGGGCCTTGATTTCTTTATCATTTTGAGCTTATCCTTGTTTTCCTCGTATGTAAGACTCATTATCCCACCTGCATCAAATTCTCCTTCAGCAACTGCTCTTGCAACCTTGTCGTGCCCGGAAAGATACTTGTAGGATTTCAGATCAGTCAGAAGAACGTTGCTGTCTTTCAGCATGGACATTGGCATCAGGTGGCTGGAAGTTGATTCTATGTTTCCAAAAGCAAATCTTTTTCCTTTCAGATCAGAAACGTCATCGATTGGAGAGTCTTTTGCAACAATGATATAACTTCTGTAGTAAGGGGCTGATTCGAGTGTTGCCTTCACCAAAGGATTAACATCAGGGTACTTGTCTTTTGCCTGAACATAAGTTACTGGACCCAAAAAAGCAATTTGTATTTCTCCACTGCCCAGTTTGTCAACAACAGGATCATATTCATCCGGAACATAGAGTTTTACAGTAACTCCAAGATAATCAGAGAGATAATCTGCAAGTGGAGTAAATCTTTCCTCCATCCTCTTAGGATCTTCAAGGGGGATTACACCAAATTTTAGTTCTCCTCCAACCTTGCTTTTCTGGGCTTCTGTAAGCTTATTTAAAGATTTGGCATTGCATCCAGAAACAATTAAAATTACAACCAAGAATGAAAATAAAAAGACAAAAAAACGCACTCCTCTTTTTGATTCTTTTTCCATGTTAATCTCAACCTGAGTGGTGCTGCAACATTATAAACTTTTCTTTTTGAATTATTTTTTCTTTTTGAATTATTTTTTCTTTTTGAATTATTAATTGGTAATAATAAAATCTAACAAAGCCACTTCTTCTTGAGTTCATGAAATGTTTCTTCAGGAAGGGATTCTTTTATCTTGCTGACGAGATTTATCATAAAAAAAAGATTGTGGTAGCTTGCGAGCCTGTAAGCCAGAAGCTCGCTGTTTACAAAGAGATGCTTGATATAAGCCCTTGAAAATGTCTGGCAAGTGTAACAATTGCAGTTCTTGTCTATTGGCTTTGCATCATTGCTGAACTCTGCATTTTGTATTCTAAGACGCCATTTGTTTTCATTATTTCCTCCGGATTCAGGAGAAATCAACAGCATTCCGCTTCTTGCCATTCTTGTTGGGCCGACACAGTCAAACATGTCAATTCCCCGTTCTATGCATTCAAACAGGTCATCAACCCCTCCTATTCCCAGGAGATGCCTTGGCTTGTTTTCATCAAGCTCAGGAACAGTCCATTCGATTATGCTATGCATGTCTTCCTTTGATTTTCCAAGAGAGCCGCCAATTGCATAGCCGTCAAAATCAATGCCTGAAATAAATTTAGCGCTTTCAACTCTCAAATCTTTGTATTCGCCGCCTTGAATGATTCCAAACAATGCCTGCTTTGTCTTGTTTGCACTGTGGACTTCAAAACTCTGTGTTGCCCAATTGTGGGTTCTTGCAAGCGCCTGCTTTGTGTATTCGTAGCTTGAAAGAGGAGAAGTGCATTCGTCAAAGGCAAGTATTATGTCTGCTCCAAGTTTTTTCTGAATTTCAATGGACAGCTCCGGAGTGAACCTGTGCTTAGAATTGTCGATGTGGGAATAAAATGTAACGCCGTCATCATCTACAACAGCAAGCTTTGTTTTTGCTGCTGGCTTTTTCTGCTCAATTTCTTCATCAGGGAATATTTTTGCAATCTTGCCAATGCCGTGTTCAAGCCCGTATCCGAGGCTGAATGCCTGAAAGCCCCCGCTGTCAGTAATTGTCGGGCCTTTCCATCCCATAAATTTTGCCATGCCTCCAAATTGTTTTATCCTGTCAGCTCCTGGCCGGAGATATAAATGATATGTGTTGCCGAGAATTATCTGCGCACCAATTTCTTCCAGGTCTTTTGGTGTTATTGATTTTACTGTTGCAAGAGTTCCAACAGGCATAAAAACAGGAGTCTCTATTTTGCCATGCGGAGTTGTAATTATTCCTGTTCTTGCCCTGCTGTTCCTGTCTTTGAAGGTAATTTCAAATTTTATGTTGGACATTTTTATTGAAAATTCAATTAAAGATAAAAAGATTATTAAATTTAAAACAAAATCTAAATAAACAGCATAAGCATAATCAAAAAAAGAGTGTTTTAAAAAAAGGTGAACAAATGCACGATGAGATGTACAATGCACTGGAGAAGTTTCCTGACCAGATTACGGATGCGCTTTCTCTTGCTGAACATATCAAGCCAAGGAACATTCATCATATTAACAAGATAATTGTGGCTGGAATGGGTGGTTCAGGTGTGAGTGGTGATCTCCTGAAATCTTATTTTGCAGATGCAGATGTGCCAATATTCGTGCACAAGGACTACGGGCTTCCGAAGTTTGCTGATTCCTCAACCCTTGTTTTCGCAGTTTCTTACTCTGGAAATACTGAAGAAACAATCCACTCATTCAAAGACGGCATCAAGGCAGGGTGCAAAATCCTTACTATCACTTCAGGAGGCAAACTTCTTGCTCTTTCAGAAAAGCACCAGATTCCCGCAGTAAAAATTCCTTCAGGAATCCAGCCGAGAGCAGCACTGGCGTATTTGCTTTTTCCTATGCTAAAAATACTCTCAAATATTGGAATGTATCATCTGGACAACAGCGAAATAGAAGGAACTGTCAAGGTGCTGAAAAATCACGCAATAAAGGAGAAGGCGTCTCACATAGCAAAAAAACTGGTTAATAAGATTCCAATCATTTATTCTTCAAACAAAATGTATGTTTGCAGCTACAGGCTGAAAACCCAGATAAATGAAAATGCAAAATCAATGGCATTCCACCACGTTTTCCCTGAATTGAATCATAATGAGATGGTGGCTTATACAAAAGCGAAAAAAGATTATCACGTAATTATTTTCAGGGACGAGGATGACAATGATAGAGTTAAAAAAAGAATGGATTTGACAAAAAAAATCATAATGTCAAGGGGAATCGGTGTGAGCGAGATATCATCAACAGGCGAATCTTATCTGCGAAGGCTTGTTTTGGCAATTCATTTAGGCGACTGGATATCATATTATCTTGCACTGCTTTACGGAGTTGATCCTGTTGATGTTAAAATAATCGAGGATTTCAAGAAAGAGCTTGGTGAACACAAACATGGCTGATTACATTGGAGTTGATGTAGGCGGAACCCGCACAAAAGCAGGCATTGTTGAATTTTACAAAAGCAAAAACAAATTTCAAATAATCAGGGAAAACGAGATTTTAACAGAGGCAAATGCCGGATTCAATACCTCAATGAAAAACATCCTGAAGGCAATAGAATCCATTCTACCTGAAAATAAAAAAAATAAAAAAACAATTAAGGGAATTGGCATAGGCTTTGCAGGGCTTGTTGATGCCAAAAAAGGAATTGTTAATTTTGCAAACAATCTTCCCGGATGGAAAAATGTAGAGTTGAAAAAAATAATTGAAAAAAGATTCGGCATAAAATGTTTTGTTGACAATGATGCTAAATGCGCTGTACTTGGAGAATTTTTATTTGGAGCAGGCAGGGGCAGGAAAAATATTGTGCTCATTACACTTGGAACAGGGCTTGGATGCGGGGTTATTCTTAATGGAAAAATCTATTATGGAAAAACAGGTGAAGCAGGAGAAATCCAGGCAATTCCAATGCTGCCTGAAGGAAAAAAACTTGAGCATTGGGTCAATGCAAATGCAATAGTTGAGCTTTCAGGCGAGAGGCCGTCCAAGCTCGCTTATAAGGCGGAGAAGGGAGACAGCGCTGCTTTGCAGGTTTTCAGGGCTTATGGAGAAAGAGTTGGTGTGGTGCTTTCTGTTGTTGCCAACACCTTCGAGCCGGAAATGATTATTATGAGTGGTGGAATATCCCAAAGCCTTGATTTGTTTGAAAAGCCGGCGCTGAGAGTTCTGAAAGAAAGCATGTACGAGAAGAGCTTCAGGAATTTGAGCATTGTTAAAGCACAACTTGCAAAGCCAGGAGTTGTTGGAGCAGCAGCACTGTTTATCAGAAAGCAGTAAAGAATAATTTTGGCTGTAAGTCTGTGAGTATAGGCAGGCAATATCAACACATCAACACATCAGCATATCATCATTATTCTCCAGAATATATGTTTATTGATAACTATTTTCAGATAAGTATTTTTATTAATCAGGATGCTTGATGGTATTCTATGATAATCCAGTCCGTCAAACTCAAGAACATAAGAAGCTATGTTGATGATGAAATAAAATTTCCGCTAGGCACAATCCTGCTGAGCGGAGACATTGGCAGTGGAAAATCAACAATTCTTCTTGCAATAGAATTTGCGCTTTTCGGAATAAAAAGAGGGGATTTGTCTGGAAGTTCACTGCTCAGGCATGGAAAAAAAGAAGGTTTTGTTGAACTGCATTTCTCGCTGATGGGAAAAAATATTGCTGTAAGAAGGATGCTAAAGAAGACAAAAGAGCAGGTGACGCAGGATTCAGGATATATAGTGGTGAATGGAAAAAGAATTGACGCAACTCCAGTGGAGCTGAAGGCAAGGATTCTTGAGCTTATCGGCTACCCTGCAGGGCTTGTGTCGAAAAGCAAGGACTTGATTTACAGGTTTACGGTTTATACCCCGCAGGAGCAGATGAAATACATCTTATTTGAAAGCAATGAAACAAGGACTGAAATAATAAGAAAAATCTTTGGGGTTGACAAGTATCAGAGAATTAGAGAAAACATTTCTATTGTTGTGAAAAACTTGAGAGAGCAGAGAAAGGAGATTGAGGGAAAAATATCAGACATTCAAGAGAAGAAAAAGATAATGGAGGTGAAAAAATCAGATGTAAAGAAGCTTGAAGAAGAACTGAAAAAGCGCATTTCTGAGCTGGATGGAATCAGCAGGAAAATTATTTCTGAAAAAGAAAAAATGCTGGAAATAGAAAATGTCGTCAGGAAGCTGAATAACCTCAAAAAAAAGCTGGAGATTCAGGAAGTCAGAACAAAAGAAAAATCCTCTGGCTTGGAAAGGGAGAAAAATGAAAAAATCAGCCTGGCTTCGGAGATGGAAAACATCGGAAAGTACATTCAGCTTATGAAAATTGATGATTCTGACTTTGAGAATGTTGAGAAAGAAATAGCTTTAATTGAAAACGAAATAAAAGAAACTGAGCTCAAAATAAGACTGATAAGGCAGACTGTCAGTCACCTTGAAGAAGAAATAAGAAATGCTGAAAAGGAAATAAATGAAAAGGAGAAAGCAATTTCAAAAACAATGGAAAAACAGGCCATTCTCGACATCATTCTCGCCGAAATTATGAACAAGGGGTATGTGGAAGAAAAAATAAGGAAGTCCAGAAAAGAAATCCAGGAAATAATTTCCCTTGAAAGGGAATTTGAAACCCTGAAGAAGCAGTCTGAGATGCTGAAAGACAGAATAATCCAGCTCGACAAGTGTCCTGTCTGCATTCAGGATGTTTCAACGCACCACAAGAAGCACGTGCACGACAATGAGATGAAGAACATTATTGAGTTGCAAGGCAAGATTGCCGGGCTTGTTGAAGAGAGAAAGAAAAAAGAGGAAGAGCTCAGCACTGCTGAAAAAAAGCTGGCGGAGATTCTGTCAGGAGAGAAAACTGCTGAAAAACTTAAAATTGAGATAGAGTTCGCGGGGAAAATGTTTGCAGAACTTGAGCTGAAGAGAAAGAAAGTGGAAGAATTCACAAAAAGGAGAATTTCTCATTTTCAGGAACTTGACAAGCTTTCAGAATTTGATGTCGAGAACAAAAAAACAATTCTTGCCGGCAAAAAGGAAATCTTGAAAAAAATAAATGAAAGGAAAAATCTAATCTCAATTCTTGAAGAAAAGAAAATACGGTGTGTTCTTGCCGAGAAAATGATTAAGGGCTATGAAGACGAAATCAGGGAGCTTGAGCTTGAGAAGAAAAAAACAGCCCTGGAGATTGAAAAATCTGGAAATGCTGAAGCTGAATTTGAAGATGCAAAAATAAAATTTGACACGCTGCTTCAGGAAGAAAAAACTGCTTTGCTGAAAAAAAATTCAGTGGAGAAAGAGAAAGAGATGCTGAACAAGGCTGCTGATGAACTCAAAAAAGAGATTGAGGAAAAGGAAAAGCTCGCTGAAAAAATGCACAGGATTTCAGGCATTGAAGTTCTCTTCGAAGAGCAGATTTACAGCTTATCGCAGTCCATTGAAAGGCAGATGATGTCCCGCATTTATCTTGAATTCAATGGGCTGTTCCAGAAGTGGTTTGGAATATTGACTGATGATGCAATGTTCAACGTAAAGCTTGATGAGAACTTTGCGCCTGTTGTTGAGCAGAACGGCTATTCAACTGAAATTGAGAACTTATCCGGAGGGGAAAAAACAAGCCTTGCTCTTGCATACAGGCTTGCCCTCAATCAGGTAATTAACAATGTGATGAGTGAGATAAAGACAAAGGACATAATCATTCTTGATGAGCCCACTGACGGCTTCAGCTCTGAACAGATTGACAAGCTCCGTGATGTTCTTGAACAGCTGAACATGAAGCAGGTGATAATTGTAAGCCATGAGAGCAAAATAGAAAGTTTTGTCGATAATGTTGTAAGGATAAGAAAAATCGAGCATGAGTCGAGCGTAGAAACTGCTTAAGCAGACTTCATCTTAAGCTGTGATTCCCTCCACTTGTCCCGAGTAAGCCTGCTGTGCAGGTCAGACCTTACATTGCCGAGTTTTCCAGACAGTGCCCTTGCATCATGCTCTGCAAGAATTTTCCTTGATTTCAATTCCCCTATTTTTGAATGAAGCTCTGCAAGGTCATTGAGCTTATGGCTTTCAGCAAACATTGCGGCTCTCTTTATGTGTTCCAAATCCTCCAGTTCCTGCCTGTGCAGTTCTATTGACACTGCAATTAATTTTTTGATTTCAGAAACATAATGCAGGTATTCTTTTTCATTTTTTGAAGCATAAGCATTGTGAACTGCTGATTCGAGTTTTTTTATCCTGGCTCTGACAGCCCTGCTTCTCAAGTCAAGATGTGAAGCCCTGTCTGCAGATTTCATTATTCCTCTTTCAAGCCCTGTGTCTGTGCGAAATACGCCGAACATGAAACTCATTTAGACTGAACATTATTTATAGTTATGTCACCACTTCAAAATAAAAAACTTTATATATTACTTTGTATATCCAATACAGGTATTACCTAAATATCTGACTTTTGGAGGGATGTAAATGGGATTAATGGAAAAACTCAGGCAAGCTTATGACTATGCTTCTAAGACAAATACTATATCAGCAGTTAAAGATGCTTACAATCATTCTATTGCCTCTCTTGAAAACGCAGGAGCCGGGATTGATAGAAAGCTCGAGAGATGGTTTCCTTATGCCTGTAAAACTGATGTCAGGGACGCAGTTAAGGATGGTGGCAATTATCTTAAGGGCGCGTGGAACGGGCTTGTTTCAGCAGTTGAAAATGCAGGAGCCCTTGTTGAAAAAAAACCCAGGGAAATTCTTGCTGGAACCGTACTTGCAGCAGCTTTATTTGTCTACGCTGCTCCAAAAATTGCTTATGCAGAAGCTCCAAAAACACTTCCAAAAGTCGTAGCTTCTCATGTTTATTATCAGATGGACTTGAAAGGAAAAAGCCTTGAGGAACAATTGGCTAAAATCACCAAAGGAAGCGTTCAAGAAAAAGCTTCTGAAATACAAAACATTCAGAAAAAATTTTATCCCTCTGAGAAGCATAGCACCACAAGTGCTTTTTTAAGTGAGAAATATGCAACAATAAATCAAATCTTAACAGACGATCTGACAAAATGGACTTCTA
>DATDSP010000078.1:0-2520 GCA_035291205.1 Candidatus Nanoarchaeia archaeon
AGAGGAAAAATTATATTAAAAACTATCAGTCTCTATTATAAATCCTACTTTATGTTGTTGTAGATATAAGCAAACACCCATCCGCTGATGTAGCCGACGATGAATGCGATAATCGGTCCGATGATGAATGCAGAAATGTTGAATGCCTGCAGGGTGTATGGCAGGCTTATCATATGGGACCACACCCATAAGCCTGGGAGCACTCCAGCAAAATTCAACAGGACAAAAATAATGTGCCCAATGCCAAAAACCAATCCAATGGACAATGCCAATTTATTTTCATTTAATTTTCCATCCATTTGCCGTACAAATGTTTTCTTCTCTGATTTTTTCATTCTTTCACCTCATTTTGTATACTGCCTTATCCTGCCTTATCAAGTGAATGCTGATGAATTAAACCCCAAATGACGACGAAAATGCTCCAAGCCAGTATGACACAATAGTCGCTATTGCTCCTACCATCATTGTTTCAAGCCCGCTCTTAATCCAGCTTTTGCGTGTGAACTTTGTCTTGTAAACTCCCGTCAGGAATAATACAAGCATGCTTAGCGCTACTGCTATGGCAAGTGCTGTTGCAGGAGCTGTAAAGAAAAAAGGCAGAACAGGAATCATTGCTGCAAGTAAATCAGCAATTCCAATTGTCAAGCCATTTTTTACAGGACTCTCAAAGCTCTGGCTTCCAAGCCCAAGCTCTTCATCCATCATCAATTTAAGCATTATTTTTTTGTCAGAGCCTATCCTCTTAACAATCATTTCAATTTCTCTTTTGTTGAACCCCTTTCTTCTGTAGAGCTCCCGCAGTTCCTCTTTTTCCTGCTCCGGCGTCTCTTCTATCTCCCTGCTTTCCCTTGCAATTTCAGAGCGATAGAATTCCTGCTGTGATTTTGTTGAAATATAAGAGCCAAGCCCCATTGAAATTGCACTTGCAAAAGTACCTGCAAGCCCTGCCACGACTATTATCTTTGATTCTGTTGTTGCACCTGTCACTCCAGCAACAAGAGCCAGCGTTGTGACAATGCCGTCGCTTATTCCAAAAGTTGCTTCCCTTAGAAATCCTCCTTCAGTGAAATGCCAGGGTTCCTTTGCCTGTTTTTCCTTCAGTTTTTCATCAATGTGCTTTCTCACAGCTTCCTTGTTGACTTTCTCCTTTTTTGGTTTTTTTGGCATTATTTATTTTTTATATTTACTTTTTTTTCTCCCCACTTTCTTTTTTCGTTTTATCGCCGTTGCTTTTTTTTTCTTTTTTCACAATTTCAATTTTTGAGATATCTGCCTTGATATGCGTGCTCAATGTTTCTTTTAATTTGTCAAAATGGTTTGCAAGATTCTCAAATTCATCCTTTGATGTTATGTTGTGCTTTGCATCAACATTGCCTGCAGAGATTTCATCAACAAAATTTGTCAGCTTCTTCAGGTTTTTATGAATGAAGAAATAATAAAACAGCATGCCAAGAATTACACTTATTATTATGATGATAAGCTCAACTTTCAAGAAGTCATTTTTTATAATTTTAAGATGGGCAAAAACATCTTCCTGCGGGGTTTCAACAACCAGAGTCCACTTATGCTCAGGGATGCAGACAGAGACGCCCATCACAGTTTTATTGTTGAATGAATTGTATGCGCCGGCATATTCTTTGCTGTTCTCCAGGCATTTTTTGACAGGAGGGATATCTACTTTTTCCTTAAATATCTTGTTTGAGTTTTTTGATTTTGTAATCAAAAAGCCTTCTCTGTTAACCAGATAAACATCAATTTTTTGCCTCACTACGATTTTTTCCATATGAGCGCTGGTTGAAGCGTGCATCCTTTCTCCTGCTAAAATATCTTCGATGTCCGCCAGACGAACATGATAGAATAGTATCCCCAGTTTTTCACCTGTCTTCTGATCAACAATGATTTTTGATACAGGCATCTGGGAAATATTCTGCAGTACAGTTTCCTTCAGCTCTGTGGGAAAATAAGCATCAAAATGCCAGACGATAGTTTTTGCATTCCTGATGTACTCTTCAGCTGAATGATCCACGCTGATATCACGCAGGTCATCAGAAGCAATAACTTTTCCGTTCATGTCCGTGATTCCTATGTGCGTAATTAGTTTGTCGTTTTCTTTTTTATGAATCAAATATTTGTTTAATTCAATAGTATTTGTCTGATTTGAAGAATTGAAATTCCTCAAACTCTCTTGAATAAATACATCTGTTGACAATATGTCTGCACGCAACTCAAGAAATTTAATATATTCAAAAATATGATGCTCCTTTGATTCTGAAATGATATGCAGTGTTTCATATGTGTTGGATGAAAATAACTCAGACATCCTGTTAAAATTTATAGAGCCGAGAATAATAAGCGGACCAAGCGACAGCACAAATATCAATATCAGCAATTTGTTTGATAATTTCATCCTGAGAGGGATATTAAATTATGATTTAAAAACTTTATTTACTATTTTGCAATGAAGTATCTCAGATGTTTGAATATGGCAATGACCTGTCAGAAATTGCTCTTGACGCAATC
>DATDSP010000079.1:0-5869 GCA_035291205.1 Candidatus Nanoarchaeia archaeon
TCCATCATCATTCACGTCGAGAATTTTGAAGATGCTATGCACATACTAAAAACAAAGAGTATTAAAAGGTAATTAAATTTATGTGGAAAAAATATTGATAAATGGATGTTGATTACCCTGTATTGATATATCCTTTATTAAAATCCTTTATTAAAATCCTTTATTAAAAAAGAGGCAAGATGGAAAGAACATCAGATGTAAAACAGCTCAAGCTGACTGCCAATTCAATCCGCCAGGACATAATAAGGATGCTTGTTGAGGCAAAGTCAGGCCATACTGCTGGTCCTCTCGGAATGGCTGATGTTTTTACTGCTCTTTATTTCAACGTCCTGAATCATTCTCCTGAACATCCAAAATGGGAAGACAGGGACAGAGTTGTTCTATCCAATGGCCACATCTGTCCAGTGCTTTATGCTGTTCTTGCAAATGCAGGATATTTTCCAAAAGAGGAATTGATGACATTCCGAAAAATAAATTCCCGGCTTCAGGGGCATCCTCATAACCTTTCTCTCGATATTCTTGAAAACACAGGGGGTCCTCTTGGCCAAGGACTGAGCCAGGCAATAGGAATGTCGCTTGCAGCAAAAATGAACAGCAAGAAATACAGGATTTACTGCATCATGAGCGACGGCGAACATAATGAAGGCCAGACTTGGGAAGCACTGCTGTTTGCCCACAAGATGATGCTTAATAATCTCACCTGCATTATGGACAGGAACAATATTCAGATTGATGGCTTTACAGAAGACATAATGCCTCTCGAGCCCCTTCGCCAGAAATACGAGGCATTTGGATGGTTTGTAATTGAAATTGACGGCCACAATCCTGCTGAAATCATCAATGCCTGTGAAATGGCAAAAACAATCTACGAAAGGCCCACAATGATTATTGCACACACCATTCCTGGAAAGGGGGTTTCATTTATCGAGCGAAAGTATGAGTGGCATGGCAAGCCTCCGACAGCAGAACAGGGAAAAATAGCATTGAAGGAATTGGAGCGTGAAAGAGAGAGGATTGAAAGAGGAGAGCTGTGAGATGCATCGCAAAGAAGTATTGCAAGGTAAGAGGTATTTGAATGATTAAGGAATTTTTGAATTTAAATAATCCGGAAAAACTTGCCACAAGAGACGGCTATGGCAAAGCTCTTCTTGAGCTTGCAGAAAAACGCAAAGACATAGTTGTGCTTACAGGGGATCTTGCTGAATCAACAAGAACCAATTGGTTTAGGGAAAAGTTTCCTGAGCAGTTTGTGGAAGTTGGAGTTGCTGAGCAGAATATGATGGGAATTGCAGCTGGCTTGTCCCATTCAGGAAAGATTCCTTTTGTGAGCAGTTTTGCTGTTTTCAGTCCTGGAAGGAATTGGGATCAACTACGCGTGAGCGTGGCATACAGCGAGGCAAATGTGAAAATTTTTGGAGGGCACGCAGGAATATCAACAGGAGAAGACGGAGCAACGCACCAAGCCCTTGAGGATATTGCCATTACCAGAGTACTTCCAAATATGACTGTGATTGTTCCCTGCGACTGGATTGAAATGAAAAAAGCAACAATAGCGTCTGTTGATGTAAGAGGCCCTGTTTATCTCAGGGGAGGCAGGGAGAAAGTTGCAACAATAACAACTGAACACACCCCTTTTGCAGTAGGCAGGGCTGAGATTTTCAGGGATGGAAATGATGTTGCAATAATTGCCTGCGGCTTAATGGTGCATGAGGCTGTTGTTGCAGCTGAGGAGCTTGCAAAAGAAGGCATAAGCGCAATGGTGATAAACAATCATACAATAAAGCCAATTGACAGAAAAACAATAATCTCTGCAGCAAAAAAAACAGGAGCCATTGTGACAGCAGAAGAGCACCAGGTTTATGGAGGCCTTGGAAGCGCTGTTTCAGAAGTGCTTGCAGAGCATTATCCTGTTCCTGTTCGAATGGTTGGAATTTTTGACACATTTGGAGAATCAGGAGCTCCTGCTGAGCTTTTGAAGAAATACAAGCTTACAAGCAGTGAGATAGTATCTGCTGCAAAACACGCAGCACAGTTGAAAACAGGTGAGCATCGTGGCTTCAATGATGAACTTTGATTTCATATGTCCAAAGTGTGGTTATCTTGACAGCAATCTTCATAAAGATGATGCTGATCTCAGGGAATGCCCTCTCTGCAAGCCATGCGAAGACTGTGGAAATGAAATCAGGGACTGCAGCTGCACTGATTGGAGTTAGCCTGCCAGATAATTCTATCCTGCTTTCAATGCCACACCACTAAACACTTTGATGATGCACAACATCAATAAATGTCTTTATTATGCTCAGCTTCTTAGAATATCCCCCGTCGTCTTTGAAGATAAGAATAAGATTTTTGCTGAGTGCTCTTAATTTGTTTGAAATGAAATGCATAAATCTCATGGCTCTTTCCTCATCATTGAAATGAAAAATACTGTTGACTGAATCGAGAATTACAAAATCGCATTTTCCAGGCGATGATTGTATTGATTGTATTTCTTGACTTATTCCTATCGATAATTCTGATAACGATGAACAGCTGATCAGTGTTCTTGCAACTCCTGCAACACTTGTTTTTGCCAGATAACCGCAGTCAATAATTTTTATTCTGTTGTTTGCTTTTTCTGAAATAACTGTCCCGCGCAGACCTATTAAGCAGTATATCCCGCTGATTTTTTTATTGTTGAGAACTTCAAGAATTTCCTCACGTACTTTTTCAGCGTTTCTGGTTTCAACCACAATCAGGTTCACTTTTCCTTTTTCTGAAAAAATACTCTCCAGTTCATTTTCTTTTAAAATAGTCATAATCGACAATCTCCGTAAATTTTTTTCTCGTCCTTTTTTTCTGGAAAATGTTTTTTTTGGCGTACCCAAATCCAGCCATAAGCACCACTTCAAAGTTTTTCGGAACTCTTAGGATTTTGCGTGAAGCTGTTTTGCTTGCAGATAGCAGGCAGGAATCAATACCCCTCGAAGTTGCTTCGTAAACCATTGCCGTTGCTGCAACCGGAATGCACATCCTTGCCTCATTAGCCGCACTTGAGCCTTCAACCTGCAGACAGGAATGTTTTTCCTTGCCGTGTGTGCAGGATAAATCAAGAGCAAGAGCAATTACCAGCGCAGGATAGTCGTGGAAATCGCCATAATATGCGCAGTTGTCAATAAGTCCCTGTCTTGTTTTCTTGTTTCTGACAACTATGAATTTCCAGGGCTGGATATTTCCACAGCTTGGAGCCCATCTGCCTGCTTCCAGAATTCTTTTCAAATCCGCGTTGCTTACTTTTTTCCCAGAAAACTCGTATGTTGTTTTTCTTGCTTTTGCAAGAGGCAGAAAATCCTGAAACCTAGCCATACGAAAACAGTTTTTTTTGGAAGATTTAAAACTTTATCACCATTCTATAATAATGACATAAATTAAAATAAGGGTGATATTTAAAATAAGGAGATAACAAGAATAATCATGAATCATAAAAAAATATAAAGAGAAAAGGAATTAACTAATCGGATAATGAAAAACTACGACATAATAACAATTGGAAGTGCAAGCCTTGATGTATTTGTCAGGACAAAACACCGCTACAGCGTGATAAAAATTAAAAAAGAGGAAGATGTCTGCTATCCGATTGGAACAAAAATTCTCATAAATGAGCTTTATCAGGAAATTGGAGGAGGGGGAACAAATACTGCAACCGCATTCTCCAGGATGGGATTCAAAACAGCTTACTTTGGAGCTGTTGGTGATGACTTTAATGGAAAAAGCATTATTGATTCGCTCAAAAAGGAAAAAATTGATTTTTTGGGCAGTGCAAAGAGGGGAAAATCAGGATTCTCGACCATACTGATCGGAATTGAGCACGACAGGACAATAATGACTTACAAGGGAGTGAATGACGACTTGAGGTTCAGCAGGTTCAATCAAAAGCCAAAATGGATTTATATGAGTTCCCTGACGGGAAAAGCGTTCAATGAATTGTTCAAGTTTGCTTCTTACTGCAGGAAGAACAGCATAAAATATGCATTTAATCCAAGCGCCTACATAGCAGAGAAGGGCATAAGAAAACTGAAAGGAATAATTCAGGGATGCAATATTTTAGTGCTCAACTTTGAGGAAGCACAACTCCTTTTGGGAAATCTCAATCTCAATCAGCTTCTCAAGGGGCTGAAAAAGTATGTTGAAATTGCAGTGATTACAGACGGCAGAAAAGGAGCATATGCGTACGACGGCAGAAAAAAATACACGCTGATTCCAAGAAAAATAAAGGTGGTTGAAACAACTGGTGCAGGAGATTCCTTTGCATCTGGCTTTGTTGCAGGAATGATTTTGAAAAATGACATTAAATATGCACTTCAACTCGGCTTGGCAGAAGCAGAGTCAGTCATACAGTACATTGGCGCGAAGAATAAATTGCTGTCATTGAAGGAAGCTGAAAGAATCATTAGAAAACCTGCAAAAATTATTGAGGAGGTATGTGCATAGCATCTTCAAAATTCTCGACGTGAATGACAATGGAGCTGCGTTCCCGTAGGGAGCCACCCCTCGCGACGCTCGTCGCTGATACTTACAGATTGAATTTTGACCTTAGGATGCTATACACATACTTGAGGAGAAATTAAATTAAAGCAACACATCTTACTTGGCTTTACCCTATGTGTGCAATCTCACTTCGTGAGATACTTCTTTTTACCGATTGACTTAATGATGAACTTCTTGTGATGTGAGGGAAGGGATTCGAACCCTCGAACCCACTAAGGGACAGGATTTCCTTGCATAAAAATATTTGCCAATTAAATTCAGCACTTAAGTCCTGCGCATTTGACCAGGCTTTGCTACCCTCACGCAGGAATCAGTCTTGAATTTATCTATATAAAGATTTCTTATTGTATTTTTGTTCTGTTATTTTTGTTGTCCTGCCTGTTTTATTTTTTTTGTTTTTTCAATGCAGTTATCATTATATCAATAGCCTTATCTTCCTTTCCTTTGTTGAGGGCTTCCTCGAATTTTTCCCGCGCTAGTTTTTCTGCAAGATAATTTCGTTCAAGTATTTTTTGCGCGGTTGTCAAAAACAGCACAGAGAATAAAAGCATTTCAAAAGAAATGACCGCTACCAATCCAAGACTTTCAAGTCTGAAGTAAAACCATGCAAAGACAAAAATTATGTGCACAGCAATGAAATAACCACTTCCAAGCCAATGAGCTGTTGCAACCGCCCATCTCTCAAGCACGGAATCTGGAATTTCCTTTTTTTCCATCAGCAAACCTCTTTTCTTATTTTCTGTTTAAAGCATCTTTATAAACTTTTTCTTAAAACTTTCCTCTTAAGTTGACATTTGCCTTTCTATTTTTGTTGAATGTCAGAATTCCACTATTCTTTGAATGGGGTATATGCAATGATCTTTGCTGAAGTGGAATTCTGAGCATGCTCAAAAACTCCGCCACATGCTCCGCACTTCAGTGCGGAGTTTTTGACAAATAACTAAAAAAAGTTTTATATACCTTCTCAATTTCTTTTTTTGTATGAGTCTTGAAAATCAGGTGGCGATAGTTACTGGTGCAGGAAGGGGAATTGGAAGAGCTATTGCTGTTGCTCTTGCAAAAGAAGGCACTGATGTTGTAATCGCTTCCATGATTCCAGCAGAGATGAAGATAACTGAACAGGAAATGAAGAAATTCGGAAGCAGGGCACTGGTCATAAAAACAGATGTTGGCAAGAATTTTGATGTCAAAAATATGGTCAAACAAACATTAAAGGAGTTTGGCAGGATTGATATTCTCGTTAATAATGCTGGAGTTGCTTACAGGCGGCTTTTTCAGGAAACAACTGAGAAAGAATTCGAGCATATGGTGGATGTCAATATCAGGGGGGTTTTTCTCTGCA
>DATDSP010000080.1:0-12209 GCA_035291205.1 Candidatus Nanoarchaeia archaeon
TTGATTAATGTTCGTAGGGCGAGCGCGTGCAGCTGAACGAAGTGAACGCTGCACATCGCTTGTCAACGGGGCGAAAGACGTTGCGGGAACGCAGCTCCATTGTCATTCACGTCGAGAATTTTGAAGATGCTATGCACATACAGAAAAAATGAAGCTTGAAGAAATAAAAGTTGTTTTGTTTGATGAAAATGCGCTTAAGAAACTGCATAAGAAGAGTCTTGTTGCCCAAATAATTGCATTTGTTGTCTTTTGCGCTGTCCTGGCTTTCCCCACTGAGAATTTTCTTATCAATGTTTATTTGAGAAATTTTGGAATTATTGCCGGCATTATTTTTTTAGCTCAGCTGGCGTCTTTTGCTGCCATAAAAACTTTAAACAAGAACAGCAAATTTGCAAATTACTTTTCGATTAATGTTCCTCTTGCAGTAATGTCTTTGGTTGTTCTTGCTCCTGCTGGAATAATCTCTTATTTGATTTCATCAACAGCATTAAAAACATCAGTAATCATGCTTGTTTTCAGTTTAGTTCCGTTTTACCACTTTGTCTTCTTCGGATGGTGCAATGAAGAACTATCCGGTTTAAAAAAATTTAAAGGAATTCTGATTGCAACTGTTTCTATGATAATTTATTTCTTTGCAAACTACCTGATTGGATTTTTGACTGCGTGATTTTAAAAAATCGTAGGCAGAATACCCGCAGATTCGCTAAAAATTGCTTTTACTGATTCTTTAGCAGCAATATCTTGGGATTCTTTCATTTTAAGTTGTCTTTTCAAGTAAAACAAATATTAAGGGAGAAAAAAAAAATAAAAAATAAAAAATATTAAGAAAAATAAAAAATAAAAATTACTTCTTCCTCAAGTACAGATAAGCTCCAACTACGAACGCTACAAATATTATCAGAGCAATTATTGTGTAGATTGCTGAGCTTCCCTGCTGGAGTCCAACTGCAAGGCCTGTCAATGGTGTTTCTTTTCCCTTCTTCGCTTTTACTGCCGCATACACTGGACCTCTCTTGCCCTTAACATTGATTGTATGCTTCTGCACAATGCCTTTATGTTTTGTTGTCAATGTAAATGTAGCATCAGGCTCTGGGCTTCCGACTTCTGCAATCTGGAATAATATCACCTTGCTTTCTTTGCCCACAAAGGCTTGTGAACAGCTCTCTCCCACAATTGTGTATCCCTGCGGAACTTGGGCGCAAACATCAACTATCCAATCTTCTGTTGAATCATAGCTTGTGAATACAAACGGATAATATGTGTTGCTTGAATCCCAAATCATGTAATCAGGATATATTATCTCGAGGGTGCTTCCAACTATCAATATCTTTCCGCCGCTCTGATACTGAAATGAGCCGTCTTTTGCCTTGACTTTTATCTTTTGGAAGTCTCGCGAAGCAAGATCCACTACACCATCCCCATTTGAATCCTTGAAGTCGCTGATATCTTTATTTCTTCCGGTGTAAATTATCTTGCCTTCAGGAGTAGCATACTTTGCAATCATAAGGTAGTTGCCAACTGAGTTTTCTCCAGCTGTGCACTTACCTGTTGCGTCAGTTGTGCAATCCGAGACAAATCCTGCTGTTCCTGCAAATATTTCCGGATAGCTGGTTTTCGCCGGCTCCCTTGTAAAGAGCGACTGGAATGAAGAATCATCCCTATTAAATATCTTGACTTCAACATTTCCAAGAGGAACTTTACAAGTTGTCTTTCCTCCGCAGAGTGACTTGTCTACTGTTAAGTCAACAGTGTGCAGCTCAATAGTGCTCAAGTCTCCAAACTTGCATCCCTGCCTGTCAGCGAGTCCTGCTGTACTTGGGCATCTGTCAAAGTTATCATAAACAGCATCTCCATCAGCGTCTTTGTCAATTCTAACATTAAGAGACTTTACTGTTTCCAGCAATCCAGCTTTGTCAACACTATAATAATAAATTGCATTGGTTCCTGCTGTACTCGCAACAATAGGCGTACTGTAAGCAAACCAGTTGACATTGTCAAAGCTGTACAATGTCTTGTCAACCCCGCTATCAGTATTAAGGTAGTTGTCAGTTGCAGTTAGAGTCACGGTTGCAGAATCTTTGCACCAGCTGTCGAAAGGCGCTGACTCGTAAGTGCAACTTATGACGGCGTTCGTTACTGGAGAATCAACATCTACTTGCAGGAGCACAACAAAAGATAGATGATTAAGCAAAGATGTTATTTTTATTGAATTACCTTCTTGAACTGCGGTTGACTTCAGCTGCTCCCAATTAACATTATCAATCGAAAGCCAACTGTTGAAACTGCTAACAGCTGGAAGCTTTTCGCCAGGATCTGGAATATAGACTATTGTCAGCTCAGCAGGAGGATTAAATGTCAGACCACTAACCTGGATTGTGTAATATCTTTCTAGCTTAAATCCACCCTTAACTTTCACAGTTGCAGTCAACGGGTCTGCTTTGTTTATGGACACATAAGCATCCTGAGTCAAAGAACCAGCAGGGACGCACAACTTAACATAACCATCTCCGCTCTGGATGCAGTCGCCCGTGCTTGCCTTGACCAAACCACAAGCATACTCTGTTCCTGCGCAAGGAATGCCTAAAACAGATGGTGCTTGCGGAACAAATTCTATTGGCGTTGATGTCCAGAAATCAATTTGCTTGCTTCCAACTCCAGCTATATCTATAGTGAATTTGCTCTGATAATTGATATTGTCGAAAACTATAACAGGATAAACCCATTTATCAGCACCTGATGTTCCTGACCAGACAACAATACCTCCAGCGTCTTTTATAGTTACACCAACCCCTGCTGTTCCAACATAAACAGGATATTCTCTTGTTATTTTACCACCAGGCGCCCAATAGTATACTTTCAATCCGGTATTATCATTTGGACCTATTGTTACAGTTCCGCTGAACTGAACATTTGCATCCGAATTCACGTATAATGCACTTCCCTTTCCTATTGTTGACTTATCAAAACTCAGCTTCGGAGTCTGTAATAAATATAGATAAGGGAATGTTGCTAATTTTTCCAGGTTGCTGTTTGTTGCTGTGACTTTTGAGGTTCCATAAATGTATGATGTTCCTGAAAACCCTGAATTTGTGAATGTTACATCTGCATTTTCCTTTATCTCCGATAGTGAAATATATGAGTTGGAAATCTTTGCAACTGAATTGCCATACGCGTATAAGTTATAATTTGCAATATCAACATTAGTTAATGATATCTTATATCTTGGATGGCTGCTTGACTGTATGACTTTTGAAGCATAATTTTTGTAAGTTCCGTCTGCTGTTCCTAAACCATCAACATCAAGCTGGGTTGTTTTACCTATGTTAGTGACAATTGTTTTTGCTTTTGAATTTGAAACTGTGACAGTCGGGTGTCCAACATAGTTTGCTAACCAAGAGTCAGCCCATACATAAATTTCATTTAAGCTTGGAGAATTGCTTATTGTTGTGGTGCTGTCGCCAAACATCTGGAATGCATTTCTTGCAACAACATTTGTGAAATCAGCATTTCCGCCGCCAATCTGAATGAGATTGCTCACTGTAGAATCTTTGACTATCACATTTCCTCCTGCTGAACCCAAATTAAGAAGACTTGAACTTAAGACTATCAAGGTGCCTGCTGTATTTGTAACAGCGCCTCCAAGAACACTGACTCTTGTAAGCGTTATGTTTGCATCACCTCTATTATAATCATAATTTGTTATTGTTGAATCAAGAACTTCAACAGGTCCACCATCAAATTCTCCTGCCATAAATGTCAGGCCGGATAAATAAGCGCTTACTGTTCCTCCCGGTCTTGTATCTATTGTAACCCCTCCCTTAGGAGATTTTGTAGTCAATTGAGTTCCTCTAAGAGTCAGTTTTCCATTTTTTAAAGCACGGATATGCCCCAGGGAGCTGATATCATTCAAATTTATTGTTCCGCCAGTAACATCAAGAGTGCCGTAAACAAGAATATTGATGCCAAGAGAAGCGTGAGTATAAGGATCAATGGTGCTTCCGGCTACATCAATTGTCTGCCCGCTGAGTGTACAAATTTCTCCTTCATCAATTATCCATGCCCCAGAAGTTGGCGGGGTGCAGGAAGCGAGCACAAAATTGATGGATAACAATGCTGACACAAAAACTGCTATTGCAAAAAATATTTTTGAAATCTTTGAAATCTTATTCATTCTATCACCTTTTTTTGTTTTTTAAAATTGTCATTTGGTTTTTTGAGCTGATTACTAAAGTTATAAAGTTAAAGAGAGCATTCAAGAGACTGCTAAATCTATTCAGAAAAATCAATTCGCTCTTTCTATTCTGGGGGTTTTTATTGATAAATAATTCCATAATCACACTCATTTTTTAATCCAACAGTTTACCTTCCCCCAAAATGCACGCAAAATTATCTTAAAAAATCATCGCTCAGTCATCTTTTCTGCGCACCAACCATATGATAAAATACTGGATTATCAAAACAGAGAAAACAAACCACTATTTAAAACTTTTTATTTTCGGTGCATAGCATCCTTAAGGTCAAAATTCCATAAAACAATTTTATCGACGAGCGTTGCGAGGGGTCGCTCCCTACGGGAACGCAGCTCCATCATCATTCACGTCGAGAATTTTGAAGATGCTATGCACATACTATTTTCGGTTTTGTCAGGTTGAACACGCAAAATTTATTATGTTATGTTTATTTTTAAAAAAAATGGAAATGAATCCAAAAATATTGTTGGGCTGTCCGACTTTCGAGGGCAAGAAATACTGCCTGAGTGAGTTTGCTGAAGGAATCAGGAATATGTCTTACAAAAATTTTGATGTGCTTCTTGTTGAAAATTCCAAAACAGACAATTATTATAATGAAATCAAAAGCAGGGGGCTTCCTGTGGCAAGGGATGTTTTCCTGGAGACTGCAAAAGAGAGGATAGTTCACAGCAGGAATTTGTTGCGGGAGAAGGTGCTGAATGAGGGATATGATTATCTCTTCAGTCTTGAGCAGGATGTTGTGGCTCCTAAAGATGTCCTGCAAAGATTGCTGGCTCATAATAAAAAAATAATTACTGGCTTGTATTTCAAGTATGAGATTATAAATGACAAAATGCAGATGTCTCCGCTGATTTACAAGGCTTTGACAGCAGATTCAATAAGAGAACTTACAGAAGGAGAGCACGGCGAAGAAGTGATAGAAGAGATGAAGCGTAACGGCATTTTTGATTCTCAACTGAGGATTCCATTCACTTTCGAGCAGGTCGAAGAGCCAAGGCTGATGAAGATTGATTTCTGCGGGCTCGGGTGCATTCTTATCCATAGGGATGTTCTTGAAAATATAAGGTTCAGGGCTGACATCAGAAGCTTTGATGATATGTTTTTCTGCGAAGATGCAAGAACCGCAGGATACGAAATCTGGGCTGACACATCAGTCAAATGCCGGCATTTCCTCTCAGAACAAAGCTGGAAGAACATCAAAATGTAGCTGATTCATTTTTTATTTTTCTTCATGGCTTTTTTTGACTTTGACTTTTCCAGCACCGCCTTTATTTTCTTTGCAGCATCAAGCCTGTTCCTTGCTTTTGCCAGTTCCGCAGCAAGTTTTCTGCCACCCATAACATCTCTTATCCAACTGGCAAAGTCATTCTTTTCCTTGTTGACGTGATAATAAAATGTATCGTCGGTCATTGTCTGGAGTGCATCGTTGAGCTCATAAATATTCTTTAGAATTCTGCCGTCACAAATCCAAAAAACCTTGTCAATCGGCACATTTGCAAGCAGCTTGTTCTTTGCCATTAATGTTCACCTCTTTCTTTTGATGTGGAATAAAAAGATAGTTAATAAAGTTTTCTGTCAGGACTCAACAGAGTCACAACCCGACATTCTTGGTGATGTAATACAAAAACACAATTACTATTGATACCATCACTCCAATCACGAAGCCGTATGAAAAATCATGGGAGCTCATCTTGTTGATGTCGCGGATTCTTTCCTCAATTTCTATTTCATGGGCTTCAATATTTTTCTCATGCTTAAGAATTTCCTGAATTTCTTTTTCAAGCTCCGCTCTTTTTGCTTCCTCTGCAGTCATCGGAGGCTTTATCTCAACTACAATCTGCTTTTGTTTTTCAGCCCGGCCACTCTTCTGTTCCCTGGTTTGCTTCTTAGACTGGTTCTTTGCCTGCTGCTTGAATTGACTACTGGCCTGCCCCTTAGATCGCTTCTTAACCTGCTCATTACTTTTCTTCTTAGATTGATTTCTAATTCGCCCACTGAATTTCTTTTTGACTTTCTTCTTCATCTCCTTTTTTTTAATCAGCACTTTTTTTGTTCTGTTTTTACTTTCTTTATCCGGCTTTCTTTTTTGGATTGGTTCTCCTGTTTTTTCTTTCTTTATTTTTTTTATTTTTTTTACTTTCTTCACTTCCTTTATTTTTCCTTTATTCAATCTCCTTGTTTTTTTTAAGCCTTTAATTGTTTTTGGGCTTTTTGTTTTTGCCGTATTTTTTTCCTTATTAATGGCTGTGCTGTTACTATCTCTTTTTATGCTGTTTTCAATTTCTTTTGCCATTTGGAGCGGGTTGTTGTATTTTCTTATTTTTTCAGCGAGATTATTTTCCTTCAAAACATCCCGCATCCAGTTTGAAAAGTCATTCCTGTCCTTGTTTACATGATGCGCAAAAGTTTGTGCATCTATTGATTTTAAAGCAAAGGCTAATTCATTCAAGTTCTTGGCAATTCTTCCATCCGTAAGGTAAAAAAAATGTTCTTGGTTAATGTTTTCCCCCAGAGTACGTGTTTAGCATCCTTAAGGTCAAAATTCCATAAATCAATTTTATCGACGAGCGTTGCGAGGGGAGGCTCCCTACGGGAACGCAGCTCCTTCCACATCCTTCGTCGAGAATTTTGAAGATGCTAAACACGTAACCCCAGATGCGCTAAAGAAAATGATTTTAAAAAACTTTAGTGCCATTTAAAAGTGAGAATACTGTAAGAACACCTATTTGCTAACTATCAATTTTCTTGATTCTCACCCTGTTTTCTGCTCTTCCTCAGTCCTTTCAATTCTCTGCGACAAGTCGCGCATAACATTCATGAATGCAATGAACGAGTCATAAGGGCTGTCATAAGGATTAAAATATTTGTGCACATCACCGTCAGCAAACCATTTTGTGCACATATAATAGAAATTATCGCTTGTCTGAAGTTTTCTCCAGTCATTCAGGATTTGCTGATTTTTGGATTTTTTTATCTGTTTTTCAGATTTGTAAAGCTCAGATATTGCTGTCCTCTGCATCTTGTTGCCGAGCCATGCGCTTAAGTCCCTTTCGACATCAGCCCATGAAACAAGATTGTGCACATCAAGTTCTGCAACAGCATCATAATTTTGCAAAGCCTCTGAGGTGGTCATAAAATTGTTGTCCTTATGAATTAATATTTCATGGGGAAGATGCTTTAGAAATTCAAAGATTCCTGTTTCCTGCCATTGGTGCTCGCCAAAAGTTTCGTAATCCATAAACAGGTTCACAACATTGCCGTTTCCATTTACTGCATCAATCCACCTGGCGAATTTTGGCGCAGTGAGAGGCCATTCTTTCCAGCTTCTTTCTGAAAACCTGAAAGCAATATCATCAGACAGCCTGTAATTTTTAAGAAGAAGTTTTATTTTGCTTGTGGTTTTTGGACAATAAACAAAATTCGGGGATCTCCATTCAAGTATGTGATCCGCGCCTTCTGCAAGAATTCCAGAATAGCCCATATCCTCAACTAATCTTGCAAGTTCATTGTTAAAAATAAGCTCAGTGTTCCTGAATACTTGTGAGCGATATCCAAAGATTTTCCTGATTTTTTTTGCGTGCATTCTCACTTGCTCCAGAAATTCTTTTTTTGAATAAAGAAATGACAATGAGTGGTGATAGGTTTCATTGAGAAGCTCGACGCAGCCAGTATCGACCAGCTTTCTAAAGCTTTCAAGAACTTCCGGATTGTATTCTTCAAACTGGTCCAACGCCACCCCGCTGATGCTGTAGCTCACCCTGAATTTTCCCCTGGTTTGGTGTATTAATTCCCTTATCAGATTGTTTGCTGGAATATAGCACTTGGCTGCGACTTTATTTAGTATTTCCTGGTTTTTTTCTCTGTCAAAATAATCCGAATTTTTGCCTATATCAAAAACAGAATACTTTCTCAGTCGATAAGGCTGGTGAACCTGAAAATACATGCAGACGCTTACCATATCAAAACACCCTCCACATAAAAACCCCCCTTAAGTGCAAAACACTCATTCAGTGAATGTCAAAAACTCCGCACTGAAGTGCGGAGCATGTGGCGGAGTTTTTGAGCATGCTCAGAAATTGCTCGTCCTTACTGCGTGCTGAAGCATCGCAGATTGCGTCAAGAGCAATTTCTGACATTTCATAAAAAAAACCCATAAACCCCCACCCATTCAAACAACAGTGGAAGAATGAATTTGTTTTAAACTTTTCTAAAAATTGGAGGATGCCCTGCAAGGGCTGAATCTCATCACCTTTCAGACTGCCTCATAATTCAGAAAAATTTATTTTCTTACTTTGCACCAATAAGATATATCTGTCAATTTTTCTATTCCTGGAGTTAAACCGTTTGCTCTGCAAATCTTTTCTAATTTTTCTCTGCTAAATCGTTCTGATACAAGCCCTTCTCTTAGAAAAACATAATTTTCGTCGTATTGAGTTATAACTAAACCATTCTGTTTAAGCATTTGAAGATAATCTGGTAAAACTCTTTCAGAAAGAACACTCATCAAAAGTTGTCCTTCAAGTCTTAGTATTCTTTTTGATTCACTTAAAACTTGGTCTCTTGCGTTGTACAAATTTCCAAAAGTATTCCATAGCATAACAACATAGTCAAACGAGGAGTCGTCAAAATGTGTGTTCTTTGCATCTTCATAAAACAATTGGACATTTGTTCTTCCAGATAATCTTTTTCCTGCTTGTTCCAAAAGTCTTTCACTAAAGTCAATTCCAATAACCTCATCAGCTATTTCAGAAAGTATTTCTGCGCTTCTTCCATTCCCACAACCAATATCCAAAACTTTCCCACCCCTAATTGTTTTTTTTATATTTTGTTGCTCTCGCTCCAGATATTCTAAAAATGGGTTGGTTAATTCCAAATTCTCAAAGTAAGGATGGTTATAGAATATTTGCACTGGATTCATTTAAATCACCGCCCTTAAAAAAGATTGAAATTCTTCAAATGCCTGCTTACTCTTAATGTCGCCGTTGCGCATCGCATGCATTCTTTCTTCGTACTCTTCGCTAAAATACAACCTCAGGACATCTTTTCTTGCTTCAACCAGCTCTTCAGGCGTTGCTTTTGTCCTGATAACTGGCTTATCATTAGTAAACATCGGCCAATTGTTTCGATACCCATCCAACCATAAATTTTTCTTCTCAATATCCTCGTACAGTTTTGTTCCAGGATAAGGTGTTAAAAAAACTGCACGTATCCTGCTAAAAGGAATAGTTTTGATAAATTCTAAATCGTGTGTCAGGTCTTCTGATGTCTGCTCCGGATAACCTAACATATAATACAATCCCAGATGTATTCCATGTCCTGTAATTTCGTTTGCAACAGGGGGCAGCATGGAAATTTTATATTTCTTTCCAATAGAATCTAGAATACGTTGATTTGTCGTTTCCATGCCTAATGTGATTTCACAACAACCGCTCTTTTTTAATAACTCATAATTACTGAATTTAGAAGCAGAATGCACACTCCCCATCACATGATACTTTATTTCAATATTTTTTCTGATTATTTCCTTTGCAATAGATTTACACCAATCTTCATTTATAAGAAAATCATCATCACTAAAAAATACAAAATTAGCTCCTTTTTCTCTGATTAAGAAATCCAATTCATTCACAACATTTCCTGGAGATCGATAAACAATGCGCCTGCCCCACATTGAATTGCTTGAGCAAAAACTGCAGTCATTCCAGCACCCTCTTGATCCAACCATTATGGCAAAACGCATATCTGAGTGCAGTACTGAATGGGGTATTTGTTTTGCAAAAAAAACAGCGTCATCTTCACTAGAATGAATTAATCTAGCGTCAATTGCATCAAGTTCTTCTGGAGTCAATCTTTCCTGTTTAGGTGTTTTAACTATATCTCGCCCATTGAAAAAAACGATTCCCTCCAAATTTTGATTATCTCTGGAATGTATTAAGTTATCAGCTAGATTAAAGAACGTTCTTTCACCTTCTCCAATCACAACATAATCCACACTTCCCTCTCTAAGAACATCTTCATAATAGTTTGTAGCATGCGGACCCCCCCAAACAACTTTTACATTTTTACCGATTTTTTTCAATTCCTTGCTGAATTCTCTAGAACATTCATAATTGCTTGCCATCACAGATAGCCCAACCAGAAAAGGATTCTCAGAGACTATTTCTTTGGGGCTTTTAGAGTTATGTTCAACTCTCACATCCAACCCTCTTTGTTTTGCGTAAGCGCATACATATTCAATCCCGATAAATTCACATTTTTCATTCTGTGAAACAATTCCGTTTCTATCTTCTTCTTGAGATAATCCAATCAGAATTGCATCTGCCATTTTTAGCTGCCGCCAATCATTTTAATTGCCTGCTCAAGTGCACAAACCCTGTAATCTTTGGAATTAGCCAGTGTCTGGTATAAACAGTCTGTTCGGGTTCCATCTGCCCGCATTTTGTGCATTGGTCCTCCGTGGCAATATTTCCATTCACCGCAATCTTGGCATTCTCCTGTTTTTTTCCATTCAGGATTTCTGTACATTTGATATTTTTCATTCCAAACATCTTTAATCCTGTCTTTTCTTAAATCTCCTTCAAATCCTAATTCTCTTGGAATATTAGAGCATGCAGCCAGTTTTCCATCGTACAATATTCCTAAATTATTTATCCCGGCAACGCAATGAAAAATAAATGGCCTTACCAATCCTTCTAATTCGCTTCCCAACCATCCACCACACCCTAATTCAACCATTGTTGTTTTAGAATTGTGATAGTCTTCACAGTGATTGGTATATTCTTTTAAAAGAAAAGAAATAACTTCTTGAGTCTGTTCAGGAGAAAGCAAATATTTTTGTTCTATTCCCGCTCTGCCAATCGGGTCAACAGTCATTACTCTAAATACTCTTGGTTTGATTTCTTTTTTGACTAATTCGTATAATTCAGGTATTTCTTTAATATTAGTTGCATTGGCAACTGTTGAAACTGTAACTGTAAATCCTGCTTCAACAGCAGTTTTTGCTGCTCGAAACGCCGATTCGTACCCTCCGTTTCTTCTTCTGAACTGATCATGAGTTTCCTGAAGTCCATCTATGCTTACTCCAATACCTGTAACGCCATAATTTTTTAACTGGCCGAGCAATTCTGGATGTTTCGCCAATACTATGCCATTAGTTTGAATGTCGATATTCCTATAGAATGAATATTTGCTAATTTCACTCAAAATTGTCAGAAGATCTTTCCTCACTAAAGGTTCTCCTCCCGTTATGTTAATGTGCCTGAATTGCGACATATCAAAATCTTTTGCAATTTGATTAAATGCATCAATAACCTCAGTTGTAGTAAGTTCTTCTTTTAGTTTGACTTCTTCAGATGGAGAACCGCAATGCAGGCAATTCAAATTACATCGCCTTGTAGCTTCCCAACTAATAATTTGAAGAGGATGATTTGCAATTAAATCATCTATATTATTTTTCCAATTTTCAAGAAAGCTGCAGCTAGACATATTTGTACTTCTCTTCAAATTTAGATTTTACCCTTTGTAGATTACTTGGAAGTAATCTCCACTTCCATCATTTGGATGGCATCCATACATGTTGTTTACAAACTCAACAGGGTTTCTGTATCTCAACATTCTTTCCTTGTGTCGCTGTGCAACTTCAAGTCTTCCTTTCGGTACCTGTTCCAACATTTTTTCAATTCCCATTTTTATCCCCCGTAGTCATTCAACTACATATACAGTACTATGTCTTAACACATATAGAAAACTTTCTTCTTAATTTTCTTACTTTTGAGTAAGATTTAATAAAATTTTTCCAAGAAATGAATGTTTTGAATGATTTTTATTAAAAACTGGCGGGTTTAATACCTCGGACTTTAGTCCGACAGTTTTTAATTCCAAAAACTCGCGATTAAGCGAGGAGCGTAAAACCGCAGGCTTTAGCCTGCGGATAGCTCCGAGCAGCGAGTTTTTGTTATT
>DATDSP010000081.1:0-4033 GCA_035291205.1 Candidatus Nanoarchaeia archaeon
TGAGAATAAAACACCGAACAGCGAGGACGATGCTGGCGAGCGAAGCGAGAGGGTTTCATATTAACCCTGTCTCTTTCATCTATACCTCATCATTCGTTTTCAATAATGTTCTATTGAAATTTTCTATTAAAAATTTATTGAAAAAATTTCAGTGATAAAATGTAACTTAATTTTGATACAATATTTTTTAACGGCAAAGTAAAAACAAAAAGAATTATTGAAAAAATTTCAATCATCAAAAAAATAAAGTGTAACGCCCTTTTAGTTGTTAACAAACAGAAAATCAATAAATTGTCGTCATAAATTTATTTTATCCCAAATTGGTGACTATTGTTGTTTTCTGTTGTGTGGCATATTTTTTGGAGTATAATAATGTTTATATATGAGGGCTTCTTTACAACAATCTAAAACTTGTTTCAGTTATCCGATTAAACAATTTAACTATCATAAAGGAGAAACAAGATGCTCGAAGTTATCGACGAGTGAAAAGTTACGGGGTGGATTAAATGAAAAATATTTTGGAAATAGACTTAGTCAAAGTCTTCCATAGAAGCCTGCTTCAAGCTCAACAGATATTCAATTTAATTTACCTCAAATTTTTTAGATTCAATTCAACTTCATTGTCTTTAATTGCTCTTTAAATTGCTTAAAGACTGCAAATTGTTAATTTGCATGCAGTGGGCGAAAGTCTGGGCAAAAGTCAAAACTGCAAAAGCAACTAGGCATCAGCCGATGATGTTGCATGTGCTTTCCGATTAGTCGGGGGCAAATAAAAAAACAAAGAAAAGTTAAGCTAACAAAACGGAGGGTAAGGAAAATGACAAAGAAACTATTTAGTGGATTAGTAGCAGTATTGTTGGTGCTGTCTCTATTGCCAGTATCTCTCGCTTCAACTCCTCAGGTTGGAGGAGCTGTCGGTATTAATCTTAATACTGGCCAGTTTGCACCAAGAGTGTACATGGATCCTGCTACAAGGATTTTCAGACACAACGCAGCTGATGGAGGCACAGAGCTTGTTGAGAGAACCCAGAATTATGCTTTTGAAGGAGAGCAGCTTTCCTGGGATGTTGTTGTTTGGGACAAGAATGGCAGGGAGCAGATTAGCAATGTTCATGTCACGATTGGAACAACGCAGGGAGTAGGCAATCAGGAAGAAGTTGAGTGCGTGCAGAATGCGAGAGTTGACGCTCCAAGCACAATTGGTGCCAGAGATGATGAAGGAAATACTCTTGCGTGGGATGCAAACACAATGCTTTGGTACACTTGCATATTCACCGTTGAGCCTCAGGCTTCAATGTATGGAGAATATTTTGTTGTTGGAGAGGCAACAGATAAGACTGGATTGATGGGAACATTTGACGAGAATGAACTTTGGTTCTTGAACCCTGTTGTGGGAATCCAGATAAGAGGCAACATCAACTTCGGTGCAGTAAATCCCGGGCAGAGAGCGTATTCCAGCACAATCATCGTCACAAATGCGGCTGATGAAGGCAGTGCTGTTGTGCTGAACATGAGCATCTCAGGAACTGATTTTTATGATGCATTCAGTTCAGGAGCAAGATGCCCAGCATCAAATGTTTTGTCATTGACAAACTTCAGATATTACGCAACAAACGGTGCTTACAGCTCATCAACAAATGCAGGAGCAGATGTTGAGGGCTATGATGCAATTCCGTACGAGACAAGTGACCCAAGCAACAGAGTTCCAATGATCGACGCAAATCCATTGCTCAGCCAGGGAAGCGATATTGCATTGACACTAAGACTCGATATACCCCAGCCCTGCATAGGAGATTTCAGCGCAGGAAACATCAACTTTTGGGGAAGGGTTGTTTAAGAAATTTTTTTTTTATTTTCTTTATTTTTTATTTTTGTAATTTTGTTTTTTCTTTATTTTTTTGTTATCTTATTACTCCTTTTTTGTCTTTTAAAATAATCAACTAATTTTTTAACACTAACATTGGAGAATAATAGATAAGGAATACTCATTTCCTCACAACAATCCTTATATATGAGTGTCACCTAAAAATGGTTTAAGTTATTGATTATTGGCGAATGGTGAATTAATTTGGGTTGATGATGATTGATGATGAATTTCGATGCGATTTTAGACATTTAAACAATACAACAATACAACAAAACAATAATACACTAATAAAACAACAATAAACAAACATTTGACAGATAGTTAGGGGGTAAAAATGGACAAAAGGAATATGATGAAGCTGTTTGTTTTGATTTCATTCTTTTCTGTGATTTTTTTAATCTCGAACAATAATGCATCTGCAAACTGGGTATGCGCTTATAACTTTACGCTCAATGCCTGCCAGTGCAAATGCCTGGATCCTCCGATATGCGACGGCGCGATACCATTTGGGGACTGCAGCAACACTCCGCTGCCGAATATCACAATGACGAGCCCTCAGCAGGAAAGCATTTACAGCACAACAGCAGTGGCTGTTGCAGGAACAACAAGCCAGAAAGTGAAATATGTGATGTACAAGATTGACCTGAATCCAACTCCTTTTCTCATATGTTCAGGATGTTCAGCGTTCTCAAAAGCAATTGATTTCAAAACACAGGGAAGCCATAGCCTGACAATTGAGGTTACTGATTACAATAACAAGAAAGTTTCAAAGACAGTGCAGTTCAAAATTGACTCAATTGCCCCGAAAACCAATGGAACACAACCTGAAAACAACAAGTTTATCATTGGTTCTTCAGCAGAAACATTTACTATCGTATACGATGAAACCAACGTGATGGGCGCATCATTTTTCTGGAAACCATTAAACCAGGGTAATTCAAGCGTATACAATTCAATCCCGCTTAACTGCCCGTCTGGAAAAATGATGTCATGTTCAACAACTATTGACTTGTCATCATATCCTGAAGGAACACAAATTAATTATTACTTTGAAATTCAGGACAATTCCAACTCAATAGCATCGCAGATTAATACAGTAACAATAAATAAGGATCTCACTGTAATTAATATTATTTCTCCTATTAATGGAACAACTTACAACACCACAAAAATACAAATTAAGGTGATGACAGGCAACAGCATAAAGAGCTTTATGCGTTCTATTGATGGCAGTTCATTCTCGCTGATGTGCTCAAACTGCAATTCATTCACAAAAGACATAATCGCATCATCGCTTAGGCAGGGAATGCATAATATTACAGTAAGGTATTTGGACTATAGCGGAAACACCAAAGAGAAAATAGTTTACTTCAAATTCGACAATCAGGCTCCAAAAATAATTTCTTCACTGCCTGCAAACAAGTCTTTGACTAATGGAAATTTCACAATCACATATAGAGAGCCTAATCTAAAATCTGCCAAAGTGTTCTGGAAATGCTTATCAAGTTCAGTTGCCAACAGTTCAAGTTCAAATTATACCGAAGAAACCCTTGGCTGTCCATCAACCTCGTTGCAGAAAACCTGTTCCTCAATCATCAATCTTGCAGGCCATGACGGCCATCAGATAGCATATTATTTTGAGCTTTCAGATGACATTTACAAGACAGCAACGCCAGTCAGGACGCTTAATGCTGACATATCTGCACCGGACTTAAATATCGTATCGCCGATTGCAACAAATTACTCAAAAGGTGCAAAAGTGTACCTTAATCTGACGCTCAATGAAAAGGCAAAAACAATAATGAAAGCAGTTGATTCAAACATTTATTCAACAATGTGCACGAACTGTAACAAAACAATAACGCTGCTGTTCCTGAAGCCTGGAAATCACACTCTCAAAATCAGGGCAACAGACAACGCAGGAAACACAAATTACAGGGAAGTTAATTTTGCAACTAACTGAAAAAATAAAGCAGAGGGTATAAATAAATTATCGTATGTATTAAACTCTAGAGAATAGCTCATAAATTATTAAAAACTGGCGGGTTTAATACCTCGGACTTTAGTCCGACAGTTTTTAATTCCAAAAACTCGCGATTAAGCGAGGAGCGTAAAACCGCAGGCTTTAGCCTGCGGATAGCTCCGAGCAGCGAGTTTTTGTTATTT
>DATDSP010000082.1:0-28495 GCA_035291205.1 Candidatus Nanoarchaeia archaeon
TAACTCCTTTAATAAAAAAACATTTAGAAAATGAAATCCCTCATAATCCACATGAAGTTCTGGCTGTTGTTGATGATAATGACAACATTATTGGAAAAACCACGCGCAAAGATGTTCATATAAACTGAATGCTTCACAGGGAAGCCTCAGTATTAATTGTGAATTCGCGAAATGAAATTCTTCTGCAGAAAAGAGCTGACAATGGGAAGCTGGACTACTCTGCTTCAGGACACTTTCCCATCAATGAAGATTATTCAGAAGGAGCTGTCAGAGAAATCAAAGAGGAGCTGGGATTGGATGTAGATAAAAGAAAGCTTGTGAAGATTGTAAAACTCAGAATTGATTATTCAGGCAGATTTGTAAATAACCGATTCATAACACTTTTTGAAGTCAGAGGGGATTACAGCATAAATGACGTGGATTTGAATAAGGGCGAAGTTAGTTCGATCGGGTACTTTTCTGTTGCTGAACTTAAAAGAATCATAAAAAAAAATCCTGAAAAGATGGGCAGGGGATTGCTGGAATCATTGAAAACGTACTTAAAGATGAGAAAAGTGTAATGTTATACTCACTTGCTATAACTTGCTATAATTTCTGTTAAACTGTGATGCGCTCATAAGTTACTTCCGCTCATCATCCCCGAAGGTCTGCTGGTGTTCACCAACTCCTCGCGCATTTTCACTTAACCGCTCGAAGAATGCCTAAAGAATCTTGAAGTCAATGCAGACTCTGTGCATCCTGGGGGCAGGCTGTCCGCACTTAACAAAGCGTATCAATTTAAACTTTCTGTTTCTAAGGGCGCGCCTTATCTTTTTTATTGAAGATTGAGGGATTTCTTCTTCCTTTGAAAAGTCGTAGAAATGTATTATTGCCCCTTTTTTCGATGCATTGAGTGCTGGCTGGAGAAATGTCTCTCCTGTTTTTGGAAGGGGCATAATTATCCTATCAAATTTCTTTTTCAGCTGGGGAATTACTTTTTTGACGTTTCCTTTGTAGAGGAAAATGTTTTTGAACTTGTTCAGCTTGACATTTTCAACAGCATATTTGTGCGCATCAGGGTTTATTTCAATTCCAAAAATTTCTTTTGCTTTAGAATTTCTCGCAATTACAAGAGGGTAAGGGCCGCATCCGGAAAACATCACAAGCACGGATTCCTTTGGCTTTACAATGGAAGCGATTCTTTTGCGCTCATTGCTAAGTCTTGGTGAAAAAAAAACCTTGGAAACATCGAGCTTTATTGAAACTCCATTCTCACGATAAATTGTTTCTGTTCTTTTCTCACCACCAATGCACTTAACACCCTGTATTCTGTGCTTTCCTTTATGGCCTCCTATTTTCTCAAACACTGTTTTTACATTCCTGTGCTGTTCAAGAAGTTTTTCTGCAATAATCTTCTTATCTCTCCTGAGAGTTTCAGGAATTTCAATAAGAAGTATGTCTCCGATTAAGTCATAGCTTTTTGGAATATTTACTTGTTTTGTTTTTTCTTCACTTCTCTCTCTACTTCCCACTAAAACCATTTTTTCAGCCCTTCCTGAGAGTTTTTCTCATAAAAATCAGTTATTTCATCGGCTGTTTTTTCCACTCTTTCCCTTGAAAAATCGTGTTCATCAACAAGAATATGCATCATTCTTTCCTTGCTGGGTTTCTTCCATTCAAGGCGATAATCTTCAGTTACTTCAATTTTCTCAAATATTTCAAAAACCTCTCTCCATCCAAAATTAAAAGAATCGTCCCATTTCACTTTTTCAAATAAAGAATCAAAATCTGAAGGATATTCACTAACAAGCTTAAGTGCTGTTTTCGGGCCTATTCCCTTTATTCCTCCGTAATTGAAATCTGTTCCTGTAAGCATTCCCAGAACAATAAGCTGTTCATGGCTTATCTTTAGATTTTTAAGGTTTTCATCCAATACAAAAATTTCAGGACTTATTGAATCGTAGCCAAGTTTTCCTGTTTTTTTCTTTCTTCCAGTTATTGAAAGGTTCCTGACAAGTTTTTTTGCCCCAAACAGGAAGCAGTCAGCATCCTGTGAAGAAACCGCATAAGCATCTCCTTTTTTTGTCATAAATGATGCTTGAGCTTCCCCTTCTGAAGGAGCCTGAACTGTTGGAATGCCCATTGCAGAAAGAAGTGTTTTTGCCTCTCCCACCATTTCAGGAGTAAGCCTTGATGTTCTTGAGGCATATTTCTTCATCTGTATAATATCTTCTTTTTCAGATGCTTCTTCAAATTTTTTTTCTGCCACAAGCTTGAGCTCGTGCCTTCTTTTCTGCTCCTTCTTTTTCAATTCAGGAGATTTGCCATCAAAAACATACACCATCCTAATCCCCTTCTGCATCAGATTGGATGTTCTTGAAAAAAGCCCCGTGAGATGGCTTGTAACACTTCCTTTTGAATCCGTAAGAAGGCTTCCGTCATTAGATCTTATTGTTGAAAGAAACTGAAAAAGGTGATTTGAAGCATCTACTGCGGTTACCTTTCCAGCGAGCTCGTTGAAGCTGATTTCATTCCCCTTAAACAAGTCAATTATTTTAACTCCCATTTTAAGCCACGGAAATCATTCTATTTTCATTACCTGAACATTCTGAAATTCGGGGTTTGAAAGGAGATTTTTTGCCTTTTTACTCAACTCACCCGTAGTCAAAAAAAGAACAGGTAGTTTTCTTATCTGCCCTTGGACAAACGCCGAGCTGAGGTCTAAATCGGAACAGCTTTTTTTTGACTTTGCCTTACAATAATAAGAAACTGTTCCAACTGCACTTGGAACCTTGATGATGAAATCTGCTTCAGAATTTTTCTTTACCAAGTTTTTTTCAACAACTTCCATGCTGTTGCTTCTGAAATACTGCTCTATTTTCATGAAAAAATCGAATTTTTGAGTTTTTTCTTTTATAATTTTTCCATTTTTTTCTGGATTTTCATATTTTTTTGATTTTTCAGTCTTTTCAGGAGTGTCGTTCTTTGATTTTTCAGTCTTTTCAGTAGCGTCAATTTTTTGAATCTTAAGCTCGTCGAAAATTTTTGATGAATCTCCAGTTTTTTTCTCTAAAGAATTTGACAGTATTGCCTTCACTATTTTCTTCACATCCTTCGCTTTCTCAATTTCAAGAATTTTCAGCTCCTCATCATTCACAAGATACCATTTCCATGCTTTTTCCTGTTTGTTATTTTTTGTTATAACTATTTGAACTGCAAAATCCTTTAATTTTTCAGCAATTTGCCTTTGAGACAAATCCAACTCAGAATCGCACAGCACTTTCTTGTCAGCAAGCAAGTGGCAGAATTCTTTTTCCTTATCAGGAAGCTTATCCATAAAGAACTGAAGTTTTTCTTCTTGACCTTCAACAAAGTAAATGGGGAAACCTCCTATTTTTATTGAAGATGCCTGTATTATTTTTTTTTCAGAAAGATCAGCGAGGTAAGCCGATGCAATCAAAATAGTTGTTTTTAACTCCCGTGCAATCTGAGCAGGCTTGACAGGCCCTTTTTGTTTTATTATTTCAATTATTTTTTCCATTGACATTTTAAGGCCTCGTCCATCTTATTTCATAGTATGTGACATCCTGTTCATCATCAACAACACCAATAAGCAGCCTTTTTTTTGTGCTGTGAGCAACCCTGTTTTTTGCTGAAAACTCATACCATGTGTGATGCTCTGACTCATGCACAGGGTAAACAATCCATTTTGCGTGGTCCTCTCCAGGCTTCACTCCTCTTTCATACACCCTGAAGTCAGCGCCAAACTTCAAAGCAGTTTTTATTATGTACCCCCTGTTTCTTATGTCCCTGAAAACAGAGTATCTTGTCCAGAAGTTGGGTTCAAATTTCTGGGATTTTTTTACAAATGCATCAAATTCTATCTTTTTGTTTTTACTATTAAGAATGTCAATTCTTTTCTTTTCAAGCAGATAAAGACCTTCCAAGAGTGAAAGCTGAACCCTGCCGTCTTCAAGCAAATAGCCATACCTGCTTTGATTGTAAAGTTCCCTTGCCGAATCCGAACTTTCTGTAAGTATTCTTTCACGAGAAAAGATTGCCTTGACTGATTCTTTTGTCATATATCTTATGAACAGCCATACATTTATATAATTTTTTATGTTTACAGCGGTAAATGATTGAAATAACTTTCCTGGGAACAAGCGCTATGCAGCCTACAAAAGAAAGAAATACTGCTTCTTTTCTGCTAAATTACAAAGGAGAAACTTTTTTGTTCGACTGTGGTGAGGGAACACAGAGGCAGATGAAAATTGCTGGATTAAGTGTGGGGGATGTTGACAAAATTTTCATAACCCACTGGCATGGAGACCATGTTCTTGGGCTTCCAGGACTTATTCAGACAATTGCCTCAGCAAACCCTGAAAAAATAATTGAGATATACGGCCCGAAAGGAACCAGGCAAAATATGAAAAAATTATTTGAGATATTTGCATTCAGGGAAAAACATAATTTGTTTATAAAAGATGTTAAAAAAGGGAAAATTCTTAACACAGAAAAATATTTTGTTGAAACGCGACCCTTAGAGCATGGCATACCTTGTGCAGGATATTCATTTGTTGAAAAAGACAGGAGAAGGATAAATCTCAATTATATAAAAAAAATAGGAATTCCTGAAGGGCCTCTTCTTGGAAAACTCCAAGATGGAAAATCAATAATTTTTAATGCAAAAAAAATAACTCCAAAGGAGTCTACTTATTTAGTAAAAGGGAAAAAAATAACCCACATATCCGACACTTTATTTTGCGGTAATTCATTAAAGCTTGCAAAAAATTCTGATGTGCTGATATGTGAGTCGTCTTATGCTGACAGCCTGCTGGATAAGGCAGAGGAATATAAGCATATGACTGCAAGACAGGCTGCGATGCTGGCAACACAATCAAATTCAAAAGAACTTATATTAACACATTTCAGCCAAAGATACAAGACTATTGAAGAGATAAAAGAAGAAGCTGTTGAGGGATTTAAAAATTCTGTTTGTGCGTATGATTTTATGAAAAAAAAAATTGAGTGAAGTGATTGAAATTTGATGTTGTAAAACTTGTTATTGTAGTGGGGTTTTTTGATTCTTTTTATCAGAAGAATTTGTTGTATTTTATAAATACACAACCACAAGAGAGATTTTATCCGTGCTTTTTATCTACATGCCAAAAAATTTTTTACCACCTTATTTTGCGGCAAGCTTAATGTCCCCTGCTTTTATTGTTTTTCTTCCAGCATGCGACGCATATCTTACTGCATTCGAAGCAATTTCCTCAGCAATCCCCTCAATAACATCCTTAAGAGCTTCTTTTGCTGAATCAGAAACTCTTTCAGCTCCAGCGTGCTTCATTATTTTTTCCATTGTTGCAAGAGGTATAAGCTTTTTTGAAGTCATTCAAGTCACATTACCTTTAATCATACACAAGGTATTTAAATTTTTTCAATTTAACAGGCAGAATGACAAGAAAAAGCAAAGGAACAAATGCTGAAAGGGAGATTGTTAGAATGTTCTGGCAGAATGGCTGGGCCTGCTTCAGAAGTGCCGGCTCAGGCTCGATGAGGTTTCCAGGGCCTGACATAATTGCTGGAAATAAAGTGAGAAAAATTGCGATTGAGTGCAAAACAACAAAGGGAACCTCAATTTACCTCGATGACCATGATGTGAGTCAGATTAAAGAATTCTCCGATTCATTCGGAGCCGAGCCATGGGTTGGTGTAAGATTTGACAAAGTGGGTTGGTTTTTCCTTAACCTAGAAGACATTGAAAAAACAGGAAAAGGGTATAAGCTTGATTTGTTTGGTGCAAAGAGAAAAGGGCTGAGTTTTGAAGAGCTCATACAACAATAAAAATCAATCATTATTTCACCTACAAAAAAACGAAAGATTTAAAAAACAAAAATACCAATATTGGTTTTATAAAGACCAGTTGTGAATTCTGGTTTAGAAAAGTGATTTAAATGAAAATTTCAAACAAAGTAATAGAAGAAATGATAAGTGAGGTTGCAGGAGAAGACACGCTGGTAGTGGTGAAAACCCTAAAGAACAAGAAGAACGTTTCGGAATTCAAGCTTGCAGAAGATATTAACAGGGAAGTAAATGAAACAAGAAATATGTTATACCGCCTCTATTACGTTAATTTGGTTACTTTCATAAGAAAGAAAGACAAGAAAAAAGGATGGTATATTTATTATTGGACATTTAACAACAAAATTTTGAAATATTTGATTGTTAATGTAAAAAAGAAAAAACTTGAAAAATTGAAAGAGCGTCTTGAAAGAGAGAAAAAAAGCAATTTTTTTATCTGCACAAACAAATGTATAAGACTTGATTTTGAGCAGGCAATTGATTTTGAGTACAAATGCCCTGAATGTGGCCAACTTATGTTTGAGGATGACAATTCCAATAAAATAGGGCAATTGGAGAAAAATATAAAAGAATTAGAAAAAGAATTAAAAAAATCCTAATACTTTATTTTCTTCTTCTGATTATTGCCTTTTCAATTTTAATTTCTTCCTTAATCATTTTCTCAGCTATTTTTTCGACATGCGATTCCATATTTGCAACTCTTCGCTCCATAAGCACAAGAACTCTTAAGCTGTAAACAATTGCTGCAAGAACCCCTATTATCACGCTGAGAATTATTTGTTCTATTGAAAGACCTGCCATTTTGACCTCCTTTTTTGTAAAATTAAAAAATATGAATTGTTTTGTTTCTTAAAATTTATTAATAATTTATTATTTATATTATATTTAAATAGTTTTCCATAATCCGTATGTAAATATCTTCCTTAAAGTCAAAACTCCATAAAACAATTTTACCGACGAGCGTTGCAAGGTTTTGTTTCTGAAGGAACGCAGCTCCACCTTCACTCCCGTCGAGAATTTTTAAGATGCCGCCCCCTACCACAATCTTTGCCGAATTGATGATAAAAAACACATATTCAAACATATTTCAAACGTGTTTTTATCACTAATCAATAGCAAATAAGCCGAAAGATTTAAATACTCCTTCTTGTTTTTAACTTTAAAATTAAAAAAAAGGTTTGTTTAAAAGATTTGGCAGCAGAGGGATACGATGATTGTACAGAAAGAATTTTTGCATAAATTAAAGGATTTTGGCATTAACAGCTATGAATCAAAGCTTTGGACAGCTCTTCTTTCAAGAGGGGTTTCAACTGCTGGTGAATTAAGTGACATTGCAGATGTTCCAAGATCAAGAAGTTATGATGTTCTTGAGTCCCTTGAAAAAAAAGGTTTTATTGTTATGAAGGTTGGCAAGCCAATAAAATACATTGCAGTCCCTCCTTCAGAAGTTCTGGAAAGAGTGAAAAAGAGAATAAAAGAAGATTCTGAACAACACACAAAAATTGTCGATGAATTAAATGGTAGTGAAATATTAAATGAACTGACGTTGCTTCATTCACAGGGAATTGACCTTGTTGATCCTTCTGATGTCACTGGAAGCATCAAGGGAAGAAACAACATAATGAATCATATTGAGTCTGCAATCAAGAATACTGAAAAAAATGTTTTAATTGTAACTTCTGAACAGGGGCTTGTAAGAAAATTGGAAATTATTAAAAAAGTGCTTGATAGAAACAAGGGAAAGAAAATTGAAATTAGAATAATTGCTCCCTTAACAAAAGACTCACAAAAATTTGTGCGGGAATATAAAAGTTATTGTGAAATAAGACACACTGACAAACTCAAAGCGAGGTTTTGTGTTGTAGACGGCAAGGAAATGATTTTTATGATAACAGATGATGAAGAAATTCACCCTAGTTATGATACTGGTATCTGGATTAATTCAAAATTCTTTTCTGGGGCGATAAACCATGTTTTCAATGAAAGCTGGAATAATTTAAAGAAAAACTAGTTTTGCTTTGTTTTTGTTTTTTTTCTTGTAGTATTAAGTATGGTAAGGACTGTGTTGATTGTGGTGGTAAAAAAGAAGCGTACACTAATTTTTAAATGCTCCCCCCTGGTTTCGCTTGGAAATGTGTTGTTTTGAATTAGTAATTGTTTTAGGTTAAGGATTGTTTTAAATGAACAGAGGTATTGCATTGATGACCGTTCTGATTAATGACTGTTTTAAATGAACAGAGGTATTGCATTGGTGAGCGGAACAGACATTCAAAATATTCTTCTTCGCAGAGGAGGTCACCAAAAAAGCTTATGCTCGCAATATTGATGACAACTACAGACCTGCCAATGTAGATTTCCCACTTAACTTGACAGCACCTATGATTGGTAACTTTTTTATATAGATGGTTGTTTTATAATTTATAATTATTCTATAAAATAATAATGTTAATATATTATAAATTATGATTGAAAATATTTTAATATGAACGGTAATTAATAATAATAGTTTTCAATATAGAAAATAATGTTTTATTGTTTTCTTCTCATTTTTCCAATATGTTATAGTTTATGCGTTTTTTACAACATTTTTAATACACAATACACATTACTTTATTTTTATTAGTAATTCAACAACAAACAAGAGTAAAGAAAACAACACCATTTAACAAAAACAATCAAATTCATGTTTTCCAAAGGAAATCACACACCCCATTTACTCCCTATTAAATGCATATTTCCCAAAGGAAATTATGTATTAGCACAAAGAAATCACGGAAAAACATGTACAAAAAGTAAAATACAACTTTCTTTTAAACATATTTAAACCAAATCTTTCCTTAACAATAAATTATATAAACCACTCAACAAGCTGTTTTTTCATGGTTGAAAAAGGATTGGTAGATTTTTTTGAAAAAAAATTGGACAAAGAGTCTGTGTTTCTTGACAAAAAATTACTTCAGGGCTCGTATACTCCAGATACAATAAAACACAGAGACGAACAAATAAATCAGATAGCGAATATACTTTTTCCAATACTTAAGCTTGAGAAGTGTTCGAACATATTTATATATGGAAAAACAGGCACGGGAAAGACACTTACAGTAAAATATGTATGCCACGAAATTTCAAAGGTTTCAATCAACCAACAAATTCCTCTTAAAATAGTTTATGTAAATTGCAAGCTTAAAAAAATTGCTGATACAGAATACAGATTGTTGGCGCAGCTTTCAAGGGAGTTTGGAAAAACAATCCCCCTCACAGGACTTCCAACAGACGAGGTTTACAGAATTTTTTTTGAATCAATAGATTCGAGAAAGCAGTACATCCTCCTAATACTTGATGAGATTGACCAACTTGTTAAAAAAGCAGGTGATGAAATTTTGTACAGCCTTACAAGAGCAAACACCGAGCTTAATCAGTCTCAAATTTCAATAATAGGAATATCAAACGATCTTGTTTTTGCAGACAACCTCGACCCCAGAGTTAAGTCATCTTTAAGCGAGGAAGAAGTTCTGTTTCCACCATATAATGCACTCCAAATAAAAGAAATTTTGAAGCAAAGAACAGCCATAGCATTTAAAGAAGGAACCCTTGACGAGGGGGTAATAGAAAAATGTGCTGCATACGCTGCTAGAGAGCATGGAGATGCAAGAAGAGCAATTGAACTTTTGCGCGTGGCAGGGGAAATTACAGAAAGGAAAAATGAGCTGAAGGTTTCTCTCGAACACCTCGATGAAGCAGAGGAAAAACTTGAAAAGGACAGAATTGTGGATATTGTTTCCAGCCATCCAAAACAATTTCAGGCAGTTTTATATTCAATAATCTATACAACAAACAGAACAAAAAAAATATTTACAGGAGAAATATATAATTTTTACAAAATTCTCTGTGCAAAAACAAATATCCGGCCCTTGACACAAAGAAGGGTTTCTGATGTTGTAGCTGAATTTGATATGTTTGGGATAATAAATGTAAAAGTAATTTCTAAAGGCAGGCACGGAAGAACAAGAGAAATTTCACTTGCAATACCAAGTTCAACAAAAGAAAGAATTAAAAAAATACTTGAGGAATCTCTGGAAATTAAAGATGGAACAGGAGATATTAACTAAAAAAAAAGAAATAATCCATTTTTTAATCGAAAAAAACGTTCTGGTAGAAGAAAAATTCCTCGAAAAACTTGACGACACATCAAAACTTAACAGCATTTATTTTCAGATTAAGAATCAAAGAATTCATCCTGAAAATCTGAGCGAAATTTTTGATATTAAAATTGAAGACGAAAACAAAAACAAAGATGAGTTGAGAGAAGAGGACGTCAAAGTACTTTTTTCCTATGAAGAAAAAGATTTCAAAAAAAGGGAAGTGGGGAATTTTGTTTCGTATTTCAATTCAAGGTATAAATCAATAGAAAGGATGCTCAGGCAAAGGCAGGAGCTTGAAGGAGTAACAACAATTTCCCGGGTTATTGGGAAAAAAGACAGAGACTCGGTTTCAGTTATAGGTATGGTAAGTGGAAAAAGAATATCAAAAACAGGCAGCATACTCCTGACTGTTGAGGACATTACTGGAGAAATAACTGTAATAATTAACAAGAACAGACAGGATCTTGCTGAAATCGCAAAATCAATAGTTTATGATGAAATAATAGGTGTTATGGGAACAAATGGAGGGGGAGTGATTTTTGCAAACAACATAATTTTTCCAGGTGTGCCTTCAAACAAAGAGTTAAAAAAAAGCAATGAAGAAAGCTATGCTGTTTTTCTTTCAGATCTTCACATCGGTTCATCAAAATTTCTTACAGACGAATTTTCAAGATTTCTTCAGTGGATAAGGGGAGAAACTGAAAATGAAAATCATCGCAGTATAGCAAAAAAGGTAAAATATGTCTTTGTTGTAGGTGACCTCGTTGATGGGGTAGGAATTTATCCACGGCAGGAAAGCGAACTTGAAATTAAGGATATCTATGATCAGTATTCTGAATGCGCGAGGCTTCTTGAAAAAATACCTTCACATATTAAACTGATAATGTGCCCTGGAAACCATGATGCTGTAAGAATTTCAGAACCACAACCCGCATTTATGAGGGAATTTTCAGAACCCATCTTTAATCTTAAAAATGCGTTGCTCGTTTCAAACCCTTCTGCCGTTACAATTGGAATAAAAAATGAATTTCCAGGATTTGATGTGCTTATGTATCATGGCTACAGTTTTGATTATTATGTTGCAAATGTCGATTCGATAAGAAGTCAGGGAGGATATGATCGGGCAGATCTTATAATGAAATTTCTTCTTCAGAAAAGGCATTTGGCTCCTGCCCACACGTCAACACTTTACATTCCAGATTCAGCGTATGATCCCCTTGTTATAGAAAAAATTCCTGATTTTTTTGCAACAGGGCATATCCATAAATCATCAGTTTCAAATTACAAGAATATAACTCTTCTTTCAGGAAGCTGTTTTCAGGCAAAAACAGCATTTCAGGAAAAAGTAGGGCATCATCCTGAACCATCAAGAGTTCCTGTGATAAACCTGCAGACAAGAGAAATAAGAATATTAAAGTTCGGGAAGGACTAAAATGAAAAAAAATGCAGAAAACAAAGTGATTGTTGTTTTGGGATATAAAACCGAAGGAAAATCAATCCAGACATTGGAGAGCAGACTCGACACAACAATTAAATTTTCCATAAAAAACAGGATAAACAAAATATGCCTGTCAGGAGGGAAATCCAGGAATACAACAGAAGCCGAGGCTATGAAAACTTATCTTAAGGAAAAAGTGAAGGGCAAACAATTGATTACTGAAAAAAAATCAAAAGACACACTTCAGAACGCAGTATTTTCAAGGAGAATTATTGATAAAATGAGAGCAGGAACAATTATCATAGTAACTTCGTACCTACATGCCCCACGGGCAAAATTAATTTTTAAAAAAATATTCAAGAACCACAATCTGATTTTTGTTCCGTCTGAGGACAAAAAATCATTCTTCCAAAACATATCAATTTTTTTAAAGGAAAAATTACTCACAGCCAGAATTTACTTCGGTGGGATAAATGGTTGAATGCAGTCAAGAAAATAAAAAATATTTTGAAGCACTAGACTTGAATCTTAAAAGCGCATATGTCTTAGCTGAAGAAGCAAGAAAAAAAGGATTTGATCCAGAAACATTTGTGGAAATCAGGCTGGCAAGAGATATGGCTGAAAGAGTTGAAAGCCTAATAAGTTCAGTTGCTCCCCAGATAATGGGCTCAGGAGTCACAAAAAGAATAAGGGAGCTTGAATCTATTTACGGTGCTCTTGACTGGAGAGTTGCCCTTGTACTTGCTGAGGAAGTTGCAAAGGAAAAATTCTGTAGCTTTAAAACAAAAAAGGAAGCAATGGAAATGGGCATAAGAACAGGATTCGCATATCACACTGTTGGCATTGTTTCCGCTCCCCTTGAGGGTTTCATAGAATTGGACATCAAGAAAAGAAAAGATGGCAGAGATTATTTTGCAGTAAAATACGCAGGGCCGGTAAGGGGAGCAGGCGGAACAGGAGCTTCGGTATCAGTTATTATTGCTGATTATGTCAGGAAAAAGATGGGTTATGATGTTTATGACGCTCAGGAAGATGAAATAAAAAGAAGCATAACAGAACTTTCAGATTATCATGAAAGAATTACAAACCTTCAGTACAATCCTAGTGAGGAGGAAATATCTTTTATAATTCAGAATATTCCTGTCGAAATTGACGGTGATCCTACTGAAGACATAGAAGTCAGCAACAACAAAGACATTAAGAGAATAAACACCAACCTGATACGAGGAGGGGTCTGCCTTGTTGTTTCTATGCTGGCGCTGAAGGCCCCTAAATTATGGAAAGAATTAAGCAAATGGGGGAAGGAATTTGGGCTTGAAGAATGGGAATTTCTTAAAAATTTTATTGAGATTCAGAAGAAGAATAAGGCAAAGAAATCAGAAGTTAAAGAGGAAAAGCAAAAAATTTATCCAGATTACACATACATTTCAGATCTTGTTGCCGGAAGGCCGGTTCTTACTTATCCTCTGCGCCAAGGAGGGTTTCGCCTAAGATACGGAAGAACCAGAACAACAGGATTTTCAGCATCAGCAATACATCCCGCAACAATGATTGTTCTAAACAAGTACATAGCGATAGGAACGCAGCTTAAGATGGAGCGACCTGGAAAAGCAACTGTTCTTTCAGTCTGCAGTTCAATAGAAGGCCCGGTGGTAAAGCTCAACAACGGGGATGTGCTGAAGCTGGAAACAGAATCAAAGGCAAAACAATATAATGATATGGTAAAGGAAATAATTTACTTAGGAGATATACTAATCAGCTATGGAGACTTCCTTGACAGGGCACATCCTCTTGTTCCCGCAGGATACTGCGAAGAATGGTGGATTCAGGATTTGGAAAAGGCAATAGTAGATTACTTTGGGAACCTTGATTTGGAGAAACTTTCTGAATTTGCCGACCTTCCAAGAAATGAACTTCACAAAATTTTAAGAAACCCTTTTGAAATCAATTTTGAAACAGCCCTGATTCTCTCAAAGAAACTTTCAATACCCCTCCACCCAAAATTCACATATTATTTTAAGTCGATTTCTGCAGAAGAATTTAAAAAAGTTGTAAAATGGCTTACCCGCGCAAACATTAAAAGAAATAATGACGAGGTTGAAAAAATCATTCTTCCTTACAGAAATTATTCTGAAGAAAAAAGAATTATAGAACTTCTTGGAATTCCGCACATAATTTCAGCAAATGAGTTTGTAATAATCGAAAAAGAAGATGCCAATGCAGTAAATTTTCTTTTTTCTGCAGGCGAAGTCCAATCAGAGGATGTGTTTGAAATTATTTTAGTGAAATCAGGTATCAAAGTGATGGATAAGTCAGGCACTTTTATTGGGGCAAGAATGGGGAGACCTGAAAAGGCAAAAATGAGAACACTTACAGGAAGCCCCCAAGTTCTTTTTCCAGTTGGTGAAGAAGGAGGAAGACTGAGATGTTTTCAATCAGCTCTCGAAGCAGGAAAAGTCAAAGCAGATTTTTCGATGTATTACTGCATTTCCTGCAGAAGGCAAACAGTATACACTGCCTGCGAGAATTGTGGTGAAAAAACAGAAAAAAAATTTGTCTGCAGGACATGCGGTATAATCGACACGGAGTGTCCGCACAACCCTGTAAGATATTCATCAATAACCCTTGAAATCAAACATTACTATGAAAAAGCGCTTGAAAAGTCAGGAATTCAAAAAAGTCCTGATCTTGTAAAAGGTGTGAAAGGTACGTCAAACAAAGATCACATCCCTGAAAATCTTACCAAAGGAATTCTTCGGGCAAAACACAAAATATATGTAAACAAAGATGGTACTATACGGTATGATATGACTGAGCTTCCAATAACCCATTTCAAACCATCTGAAATAAGGACATCTCTTGAAAATTTGCGCGCGCTCGGCTATGAACACGATATCTATGGAAGGACATTAGAAAACAAGGAGCAGATTCTTGAACTCAAACCACAAGATATTATTCTTCCTTCTTGCCTTGATAATCCTGAAGAACCATCAGATGAGATTTTATTCAGAATTGCAAATTTTGTCGACGACCTTCTTGTTAATTTTTACAATCTTCCCACATTTTACAACTTAAAGTCAAAAAACGAATTAGTAGGACATCTTGTCATCGGGCTTGCACCCCACATCTCAAGCGGGACAGTCGGAAGGATAATAGGATTTTCAGAGGTGCAGGGGTGTTATGCTCATCCTCTCTGGCACGCTGCATTAAGAAGGGACTGCGACGGGGATGAAAACTGCGTAATTCTCCTTATGGACGCGTTGCTTAACTTTTCCAGGCTTTACCTTCCAAACAAAAGAGGGGCGCGTACAATGGATGCTCCATTAGTTTTAACTTCTATTTTGAATCCTTCTGAAGTTGATGATATGGTCCACAGACTTGATGTTGCCTGGACTTACCCTCTTGAATTGTACAGTGCAAGTCTGCAGTACAAAAACCCATGGGATGTCAAGATAGAATTGCTGGGAAACAGGCTTGGAACAGAAAAACAATATGAAAAAATGGGATTCACACATTCGACATCAAACTTGAATTCTGGTGTGAGATGTTCTGCATACAAAACTCTTCCGAGCATGGAAGATAAATTGAAAGGGCAGATGATTCTTGCAGAAAGAATAAGGGCTGTTGACGAGTCCGATGTTGCTAAATTGGTAATAGAAAAACATTTTATTAAAGACGTAAGGGGAAATTTGAGGAAATTCTCAACACAGCAGTTTAGATGCGTTAAATGCAACACGAAGTACAGAAGAACCCCTCTTGCAGGCAGATGCACCAAATGCTCAGGAAACCTCCTTTTTACTGTTTCACAAGGCTCTGTTGTTAAGTACCTCGAGCCCAGCATAAGCCTTGCTGACAAGTACGGTGTTCCAAACTATATTAAACAATCACTCCAGCTTACACGAATGAGAATTGAATCTGTTTTTGGAAAAGAAAAGGAAAAACAAGAAGGGCTTGGGAAGTGGTTTGGCTAATATTTTATGAAAAAATCCACAAACTCTTTTTCTTCAGTAGAGGAATTTATTTCAAATTTTTTAACAAACGCGAGCAGAGGGCCTTTTTTACATTGTGCAACAAATGTTTTCAAATTTTTTTCATCGCCTTCTGCAACCACCTCAATTTTGTCCAAATCAACATTCCTGACAAAACCCTTTATTTTAAGTTCAGTGGCTTTTCTTCTTGCAAAATCCCGGAAGCCAACTCCCTGAACTTTTCCTTCTATAATTATTTGCGCCCTCATATTCTTGACTTAATCGCTGTTTTTGAACCGCAGGCCATACATTTCTTGTAAGTCAATCCATTCTCCTTTATGAGTTTTGTATCAGGTTTTCCACATTCATTGCACAAAACAAATTCTTTTGTGTACTCATCAATTTTTTCATTTATCCTTGAAGCAGAAACCTTCGTGCCTATTATTAAGAGTCCATTTGCAAGCTCTCCTGGAGTAGCGAGTTCCCTTAAAACAAACTTGAGAAGATGTTCAGGCTCCCTGCCAAGGGTGCTGACAATCTGGGAAAAATTGCTGATTACAGTTTTATTTCCCTGAATATGTCCTCTGACATGAGGAATTTCAAACCTCTCTGATTTCGCAGCAGTGGTCTCGGGCAGTTCAGTGTATGCTTTTTCAAGCAGGCTTTCGTATTCAGTTTCCATCTCATTGAAAAACAGCGGTTAATTTATAAATGTTGCTGGAAATAGAGATTAAAAATAAGAAAGTGTCATCAAAAATTATTTAAACTAATATCTATACCTTTTCTAGATGTTTGAGCTTTTGTTTAACCCAAAAAGAGCCGAGGAAAAACCCCTGTTTGTTTTTTTGTTTGCGATAGCAGTCCACTCGCTGGCAGTCATATTCGGCCTTCTTTTTTTCAAAAAATATTCAAGTGTTGTTGTTGTATTCCTCACAGTGATGGCATTCATACCTCTTCTTTACAGGACAATGTTTTCAGAGGCAAAAAAAGGAACATCTTCCAATGATGAGAGGGAACTCGCGAGACAGCATTCCAGGGCATATTTCTTCCTGATACTCATCTTTGTAGGTGTTTTTTTATCAGCAGCTTCATGGTTTGTTTATTTTTCATTCAAGGACCCGGCGACTGTGAAAACCCTGTACAAGGTGCAGACCGATGCAATAGCAAGCATAAATTCAGGCGCCACATCAAACTTTGGAGCAACGACCAGCATGTTTATGAAAATTTTGATGAATAACTTCAAAGTTCTTGTTTTCTGTTTTTTGTTTGCAGTTATCTTCGGACTTGGGGGTATTTTTATTTTGACTTGGAATGCGACAGTTGTTGGTGCAGCAATGGGCAATTATGTAAAGTCAAATTTTCTTTCGGCAGTGCCGCACGGTTTTAATATTCTTATTTTCTTACAGATTTATGTCTTGGGGTTTGTAAGGTATATGATTCACGGCATTCCAGAAATGCTGGCTTATTTCGTAGGAGCTGTTGCAGGGGGAATGCTTTCAGCCGCATTTGTGAAAAAATATTTTTCAAAAGAAGAATTATCAGACAAAATAATTCTTGATGCAGTGAACGTGATGATAATAAGCCTTGTTATTTTGGTGCTCGCGGCCATAATTGAAGTTTACATAACACCTGCATTATTTAAGAATTTTTAATCTTCCTGGGCGCAACTCAAAAATCTCCCCTTCTTTTATAAGATCAGATATTACCTCTTCAACAGGCTCATTTTTGAACAAATCAAGTATTAAGCTCACGTCAACACCTTCAGCAGAATCTTTCTCTCTAAGCACTTCCATTATTTTTTGGGAATTATGTTCTTTGTACACTTCAATAATTTCATAACCCTTCTTTTCAGAAACATTCTTCAGTTCAATTTTTCTAATATCAATCCATCTGTTGTCAGCTATTTTCTTGATAATTTCAGGAATAACGTATCTCTGTCCCGTGTACTCCCTGACTTTTCCAATTATTAAACAAACATCACCCGGCGAAACATAAAAATTTTTTGAGGAATCAAAATTCTTCAAACTTATTCTTCCAGTCCAGTCCTCAACAGCAATTTCATCATTATTTTTTTCAACAATAACACCGATAATGTTGGCGCGCGAAATTTTTTTAGCTTCAACAAGAACATAATCCGGCTCCCACCCTTCTTCCCTGAAGTATTTCCCTGACGTAATATTTTTAATGCTTACTTTGCAGGCAGTCTGCCTTTTTTTAAAATCTTCCATTATCTTGCCTTTTTTCATTCAGTTCATATTGTTGATAATTCATATCCGTGATATCAGACCATGCCTCGGTTCGTACAAGTCGCCGGATCTCTTAAGCTTTTCAATAGTCTCCTCAACTTCAGATTCATCAATTCCTCTCTCAGATGCAATTTTTATTACATCCTCAATGGGGATTGTTTTTCCAAGCTTTTCCTCAAGATCGTTTATTATCTCCCGTATTATCGAAATTTTGCTTCTCTGAGAAGCAGTTATTCCTGTTGATATCCTGTCAATGTCAAATTTTCCTGTTTCCTGATCAAGACCGACCTGCATAAGGCAGTAATGAACGAGGTCTATTGCTCTTTTAGCATCCTTCCTTATGACTTTTTCCGAAAGCCTGACCTTTGCAGATGCCTCTGAAAGTCTCACCAATGCTTCGAGCTGTCTTGCTGATATTGGAATGCTTCGCACCCCCCCTTCAGATGATCCTGAACCCCTCATTTTGACATAGTACTCTTTTATTTCTTCAAGCGCACCGTCAGTAAGCTCAGGGCTGATTCTCTGCCTTGCATATGAAATGTACTTCTTGAGAAGCTTTGTGTCAACTTCTGGTTTTTCAATCCTGACATCTTGATGCATGGTGAGAATGAACTTCGCAATCCTCTCATCATGCTCAGCATTGGGCAGGTCCTTTATTGGAAAAATCAGGTCAAACCTGTTAATCAGCGTCGGGGGAAGATCTATCTGTTCAGCAATAGTTCCGTAGGGATCAAACCTTCCAAACTTGGGGTTTGCAGCTGCAAGAACAGTTGTTTCAGATCTTAAAGTTGCCTGAATGTTTGCCTTCGCTATTGAGACGGATTGCTGTTCAAGAGCCTCGTGCATAGCTGCCCTGTCTTCCTTGTTCATCTTGTCAAGTTCGTCAATCATGCAAAATCCCTTATTTGCTAAAACAAGAGCTCCTGCCTCAAGACTCCATCCTTTAAGGAACTCATCCCTGACAACAGAAGCAGTTAAGCCAACTCCTGAAACTCCTTTGCCAGAAACAAACCTTGACTTAGGAGCAACTGCAGAAATCCTTCTCAGGAGTTGTGATTTACCTGAGTTATGGCATACAATTCCGTTTGCAATGAACATCTTGCTTATTGGAACTTCGAAATCATAAACATCACTTATCCCTACAGGTAATATTTTAACAACTTTTTCATATCTCTGAACCTTTCTTTTTTGGTAGTCACTTCTGTTTTTTATAACTTCCAAAACCAGCTCTAATTTTTTTTTCTTTTTTATTGATTTAAATCCTATGTGTTTAGCAAATAACTCCATGTCGCGAGATCTTCTTATGCATAGATTATCTTCTATAATTCTTGATTGTATTCCAAAGTAGAGCAGCAGTAACTGGGTATCTTTTAATAAATCAAGTGTTCTCGATTTTAATTGAACAGATGTTCTTCCCCTGCCATTTCCGAATGAGCAGCCATCAGCTTCAAAGAGCCAGCTTATGAAATCAGCAACGACTTTCTTTGGGCTTTTGAATATTTGCTGTGGGACTTTTTTATTCGCCAAAAAAGAAAGCGACTGAGCAACTTGCCTGCTGTAAATTTCCATTATATTTATTTGTTGCGTAGAAATAAACTCCCTTAAAAGCCCGTTTGAATCCTCAATAGTTTTTGTTGTAGGATTTGTATTTGCGGTGATAATTGCGGGCTCAACATTAAAAGTGCTTTTCCATAAACCCGAAAGCTGTTCAATCAAGTCAGTTTCTTCATTGTTAATGTAACAAGTTACTCTGTAGTCAGATGAATGAATATTTCCATCCCCTATTAGGTAGCCGCATAAAGAAGCAAGTTCAGGAGTAAAAAATTCCGGAAGCAGAACATCTTTTAAGCGCCCGTTTTTTTTTTCGACTTGTACAAATCCAGTCGGGCAGAGTTTACTAATCAAATTGGGAATTTTTGGCATAACCCTTATTTTTTCCTCCATTAAAAGTTCATCTGCTCTTTTCCATCCTTCTTTTGTCAGGAAAGGCTGGTTGTATGTACATATAACCTCTTTTCCAGTTTCTGTGATGACTTTTAGCACTGGCTGTTTTTTGTAATGATGGAAAACAGTAGCAAAATCGTATGGTTTCTCAGTGTTATCTTTCCTCATCTTTGTAACAACTTCTTTTATCGGCTGCAGATGTTTGATTCCAATGTTTTTAATTTGCTCCATTCCTTTGTAGAGAAGTGCAACTTGAGAGTTGCCCACGATACATCCAGGGTCGCCAATTAGCAAAACATGAATGTCTCCCCTGATAAGAACCCCCTCCTCCCTTTTTTTTTTCACACCTGACATCATCTGCAAAAGCAAAGCTTCCTTGACTTTTTCATGACCATAAATAGAAGGGGCGATGCTCTTAATCAGCTTCTGCATCAGGTTCTTGTCCTGCGACAGCTCAATAATCTTTTTTTCTTCTTCAGGGTTTATTAGTATTTCCCCATAGCTTTCCTCCATTCCCTCCACATTATTTGCCTCTATCATCAGGTCAAAAGTAGTTGATTTTCCTCCTGTCTTCAAAATAATGGGGAGCTCCTTAACCTGTCCGATGATGCGTACCTTGCTTCCAGGATTTGTCTTCTTCTCGGAAAACGGGCTTACCAAATCACTTTTCAAGTAGACGCCCATCCTTTTCGGCTGTTCCCCTCCTTCAAGATCTTCAGGATTTTCCTCAAGAACAATTCTTTGAGCATCAACAAGCTCCTTGTCAAGAAGCCTGAATTTTCCTTTTCTCCCGCATCCACATTTGAAAGGCTCCTTGAATGAAGTATCAACCTGAATAACTGAAATAACATTCCCACAGCTAGGGCATTCAAATTTTGCAACAGTAACCTGAGGCCGGACATCTGATTTCTGACGGACTATTCCCTCTATTGTGAGAAGTTTTCCAATTTTGTCGCTTCTTATGTCTTTTATCTTTGTTGTTTGGTTTGCAGGAAGATTTTTCAGCCGTATCTTGAAATTCCTCAGATCAGTCTGCAAGTCAAAATTCTCAACACAAATCTCAAAGGCCTTCAACAACTCTTCAGGCTGTTCAAGAACTAAATCAGCAAGCTCAGGGTCATGTTTTGAAAGCAATGCAAAATCAACAGCTAAAAATCTGTTTCCAAGCCGTATGTTTTCAAGAATTTCAGACAAGTAATAGTTATCCAGGAATTCCTTAAACTTGATAATCTGCTCATTGACTTCCATAAAAATCACTCTTTTCGCCGATAGCTCACACTATACCTTTTTTTATTCTCATTCATTTATAATAGAGACCAATAGTTTTTAATATAATTTTTCCTCTATTATTTTCCTCTATTATATACTGGAAAACCTAACAAATAATATTAAATGTCAGAAATTGCTCTTGACGCAATTTGCGATGCTTCAGCACGCAGTAAAGACGAGCAATTTCTGAGCATGCTCAAAAACTCCGCCACATGCTCCGCACTTCAGTGCGGAGTTTTTGACAAATTTAGGTTTTCTATTATAATTTCGTAAAATCCCCAACTATTAAATCAGCGTGAATAAACCAGCTCGAATAAATTAATTTAATGGATAATTTATGTATTAACTTATTAAACAAGTGCGGTATTAAACGATCTTTTATTTAACTTTTTTTAAGTTCTCTATGAGTTTGTCAAGTGCATGATGAACTTCTGCTTCGCTTTTAGTTCCAGTGCAGACAACATTTCCGTTGCTAAAAAGAAGAAAGGTTGCCTTTGCCGCAGGAATCTTGTACACCAATCCAGGGAACTGCTCAGGCTCGTATTCAGTGTTTTCAAGCTTCATTGCAAGAACATTAAGATTAAGGTCCATTCCAACACTTCCTGAAGCAACAATGTTCTGTATCTTTATCTCTGGCTTTATTGTTATTTTTATTCCAATCTTTTCAAGACTTTTGATTATTTTTTTTATTGATTCCTCAACCTTATCCATTGACCTTGCTCCTGTGCAGACAATTTTGCCAGAGCTAAAAATCAATGCAGATGTCTTTGGCTCCTTTATTCTCATAACAAGCCCGGGAAATTGTTCAGGATTGTATTCTGTGTTGCTTAATGTAGCAGCCATTTTTTCAAGCGGAATGTCGTGCTGTAGAGAAGCGCTGACAACAATATTGACAACGGTTATTTCTTTCTTAGCCATTTTATTACCTCCTGAATGCGTCATAGAAAATGATTCTCATTTTCACAATCTAAAATTCAAGTTTATAAATGGCAAAAGGTTTATAAATACTTTTATTTTTTGAAAGATTTGTAGCAGAGTGTATTTTAAAAGTAGCAAAACACCCCTTTTTTTCCTTTCGAAATTAAGAAATAATACCAAAATATTCAACATATTAGAAAGATTTATTTGAATAATCTATTTTAGAGTATATAGATTATAGATAATAGCTAAGTAGATTATAGATAATAGCTAAGATGCAAATTAAGTAGGATGCAAATAATAAAGTCATTAATGCTTTATAAAGTCATAGAATAATAAGAATAGGGGAGGCAATCAGTAATAAATAAATGGAATATGTGGTGTTTTTATGCAAATTAAAAAAGGAGTTGTTGGCATTGTTTTTGATATGAAAAATGACAAATTTTTCTTTCTCATACTTCATAGGCCGATGATATGGTCTGGCTGGGAGTTTCCAAAGGGAATAATTAATTCAGGTGAACTTCCGGAAGAAGCGCTTGCAAGGGAAATTCAGGAGGAAACAGGACTCTTAAAAATAAAAATAATAAAAAAACTTGACCAAAAAAGGGAATTTCTCCACAAAGGATTTCATTATGTTTTTGAAATATTTATTGTTCAGGCATCACGTGATGATGTAGTTGACATAAGCCAGGAAATAACAGAGCACGATGACTATGCTTGGCTCGAAGCAGACGAGGCAATAGCAAAACTTTACTGGCCTGACGAAAGAAGAAACGGCGAAAAAGCACTTGGAGAAATCAGAAAATCAGTGCAAAAGTAAATGATTAACTCAATAATCGTAAGATACAGCGAGATAGGCATTAAGGGAAAAAACAGAGTTCTGTTTGAAAAAAAACTTGTTTCGAACATAAAGAGATTTTTCAAGAAAAATTCATTAGAATATCAAAAAATCTCAAGAAAAACAGGGAGAATAATAATTGAAATCCAAAAGTACGCTTCTGGGATGGAATATCTCAAAAATGTTTTTGGAATCATATCTTTCAGCCCTTCGATGAGGACAAATGCAGATATTGAAGACATAAAAAACAAGATTTCTTTTTTTCTTCAGGGATTCTGCGAAAACGAAAATTTCAGGATAAGTGCAGACAGAATTACAAAAACTTCAAGTTTCTCTTCCATGGATATTGAGAGGGAAATAGGCGCTTTTGTTGTTGAGAAAACAAAGTGCAGAGTAAAGCTGAAGAATTTTGACAAAGAAATAGGAATAGAGATAATAGGCGACTCTGCTTATGTTTTTGATAGAAAAATTCGCTGCTTCGGAGGGCTTCCAGTTGGAATAGAAGGAAAAGCAATTTCATATCTTGATTCTGAAAGAATGGATGCTTCAATAGTTGCCTCTCTGCTTGCAATGAAAAGGGGAATTTCATTAATATTTGCATCAACAGAAAGAACAGAAAATGTTGACACGTCCTCTCTTGAAAAATTCTGCTTCTCCAAAAATAAGATTTTTGTAGCGAACTCTCTTTCTGATTTGGCTGAACTTGCAGAGAAACAAGGGATAAATGCGGTGATATGTCCAGACACAATTGAAGATATGAAGGCTCGAACATCAAATAACATTGAAAATAACATCGAAAATATTAAAGAAGAATGCACTTTTTTAATGCCGTTGGTCGCTTTTAACAACGGTGAAATAACTGAGTTAATGTCAAAATTTGGTGTTTGAAATGAAAGTATTTCTTGCAAAGGAAAAAAAGGAAATCGAAATAAGTTTTGAAGGAAAATTAAAAGAATTATTCAAAAATCTGGGCATAGAGATTGAATTGCACCTAGCAGTAAGGAACAATGAACTGATAACAGCGGATGAAATCATTTCAGATAAAGATTTTGTCAAGATAATTCCTGTTGTTTCAGGTGGATGAAGATGAAATGCGTTTCCTGCGATGGCAGAATAGTTTTTTCCAATCCTGATTTCTGTAAAACCCACTTTATCGATTATTTTGAGAAAAAAGTCACTGAAACAATAAAAAAATTTAAACTCATAACAGAAGATGACTTGAGGAAAGGAATCTGTGCAGGAGTTTCAGGAGGAAAAGACTCGTTAACTGTTTTATACATACTTTCAAAATATTTTGGAAACGCAACAGCACTAGCAATTGATGAGGGAATTTCAGGATACAGGGAAAGGACTCTTGAATGGCTTAAAAAGTTTTGCAATAAAAACAAGATAAATTATAAGATTATCCAATTCAGGGATGAATTTGGAACAACACTTGATGAATTATTGAAAAGAAAAAAAATCAACCCCTGCACTGCCTGCGGAATTTTTAGAAGATATCTTCTCAATAAACATTCAAAAAATTATTCAGCCATCGCTACAGGCCACAACCTGGATGATGAATGTCAATCCATTATCATGAACTTCCTAAGCTACAACCCTTTTATGCTGTCTAAGCTGGGACCAATTTCCGGAATGAGCAGAAACAGCAAATTTACAAAAAGAATTAAGCCGTTGTATTTCTGCACCGAAAAAGAAGTTCTTGCATATTCAATACTTCAGGGATTTGAGGCGGACTACAATGAATGCCCTTATTCAACGCATTCGTTCAGGGCAGATGTAAGGGATTTCCTGAATGAAACAGAATCAAGATTTCCAGGAACAAAGAAAAAAATTATTAATAACGCGCTTAATATCATTGAACAAATAGGCAAAAAATCAGGCAATGCAAATATATGCAGGAGATGCTCAGAACCATCCAGCAAAGAAATTTGCAATGCCTGTCTGCTTGCTGAAAAATTAAAAGGAATGTAAAATGAAAACAGACCATGTATTTCCGGAAAAAAATGAACTAAAATTTGTCAGACTAGCTGAAAAGCTTGGATATGAGAAATTAGTGTTTGTCTACTCAATGAAAAATTATAATCAAGCTAAATTAGAACAATTAAAAAATAAAACCAAACTTCAGCTCGAAACAGCTGTTTTCTGCAATGAAAATCAAATACAGGAAGCAAAAAAAACCTCAGAAAAAGTTGTTGTAAAATCGTCCGGTGAACGAACGACTTTTGAACAGGGGCCTTCAATAATTTTCGGTCTTGAAGAGAATCCAAGAAAAGACAGCCTTCACTTCAGGAATTCCGGATTGAATCAGGTGACTTGCAAGATAGCGCGCGATAAAAACATTACAATTGCAGTTTCATTCTCCGATTTATTGAGAAGAAAAAACAAACCAATTCTTCTAGGAAGAATAATCCAGAACAAGCGGTTCTGTTCAAAATATGATGTCAATTTTGAAATCTACTCGCTTGCGAGAAATCATTTCGAGATGAGAAGTTGGCATGATTTGGAGAGCTTCAGGAAGATTTTGTGAGCGCATCAATTGTTTTCTCTAAATCCTTACATTCAAGAGAGGATGCAAGCTTTTTTCTGAGATCCTGTCTGGGAACCAATTCTCCACTTACATACTGCGAGACAGCTTTTCTTGAAACTCCGAGTTGTTTAGAAAGCCATGACTGATTTCTGCCAAGTTCATTGAGTCTTGCTCTGATAAGTTCTCTGAATTCTTTTCTTTTTTTTGCAACTTCTGCTTTTTCATCGTATAGTTTTTCTTTTTCGTTGATGTAATCTTCCAAAGAAGTGTAAAATCCTTTGTTGAATCTTTTGTAGTCATGATATGAATCAAATCCCATTTCTTTAAGCTTTGTGTAGGTGTAGGTTGTTGAATATGAAACTCCAGCTAATTTGGCAATTTCGCTGACTCTTGTTCCTTTGTTGTACAGAGTGCATATTAATTCTATTTTATTAAAAACTGGCGGGTTTAATACCTCTGACTTTAGTCCGACAGTTTTTAATTCCAAAAACTCGCGATTAAGCGAGGAGCGTAAAACCGCAGGCTTTAGCCTGCGGATAGCTCCGAACAGCGAGTTTTTGTTATCTTCTGAAATTTTTTTCATGGCTTTTCTGAAAGGCATCTATTATAAATTTATTTCTTTCCAGTAGTAACAAAAACAAAAGATTTAAATACGGGTTGTTTTTAGCTACTCTGTGATGGCAATAAATCGCAGAGATTTTCTTAAACAAACAAGTTCAATTTTAGCAGGTTTAGCTACTGTTGGTCTTGGATCGCTTACAGGCCTTGCAGGCTGTGCTGGTGGAGGAGGTGGAGGCGCGTCTGGAATCAGTGCACCTCAACAAACTATTGAGCAAACTATTGCTCAAAAGTCATATTATAAGTTGGTTGATAGTCCTGAAAAAGTCATCGTAGATTCACAGCAGTATAAAGGATATTATACTTCTGTCTCTCAAGTAGGCAATTATTTGACAGGAACATTAACTAATGAGACCTTGAGAGGAAAATATTCAGCAAGAAGTAATTTTCCATTTTCTTTTGTTGATAAGAATCGCAATGTAATAAATCCTGAGGTGTATCACCTTAGTCCCTCATTTCCTTATGGACAAGGAAGCGCCAGCCAATGGGTTATCCCGCTCCAAAATCTTCTGAGTAACGGCCCAGGACCTTACACCCTTGCTTCGATCAACTACTATAAGGATGATGAAGATACTGGTACGATCAGCATTACTGAGGTTGTTAATTTCTCAATACCATTGAACCTAACTAAGGTTCACAATGCATTGCCTCAAAATACAGCGCCATCACACAGGCAGAATAATGCACAGGCACTTGCAGATGCCACATCTGTTCTTGTTCGATACATTGCAAAACCCGTTATACTTTCTAATCGTCTTGGTGAACAAAAAGAAATTTCACCTATTACCTTATCGCCGTTGCACGCGTATGAAAATGACCCTGGTAAAAATAACGACCTTGTTCATCGCGCTAGCCGGCTTTATGTTCATGGAACTCAGGTTTTTAAGGTTTCACCATTAGAGTACGTTAACCAAATTATCATTGACGAAATCATGTTTGGTCTTGGGCAAGCATCAAGTGATGGATTGTTGCGCGCACGCGTATCCACTGAGGGGGCTGACCTTATAGGTATTAATGATAATAATGAGCAGCTGGCGAAAGATATGGGGTTTATGCTCGTGGATGTGCATGAACTTACACATTTTTTAGATTTTTTTAACAGAATACCATCTGAGCAACAATTTAAATCACTTAGTTTTGATATACATGGAAATCTGTTGCCTGATGCCACTTTAGACGAATTCGTTAGTCTTTATGCTAAAACAGATCCCATAGAAGACTTGGCCGAAACTTCAGGTTTTGCTGTAGTCTTTGGCGAAAATGTTAGATTACGTGCGAGGGTAAATCAAAAACTTAGACAGAAATATGATTTTGTTAGTGATGGTATTCTTGGTGGAAAAGAATTTACTGTTCGTGACATTCAGGAACTTGCTGAAAAATCATAAAAAGAGTTTTATTCCTGATATTCTAACTTAGCTTCGGGTTAAGTGTATAAGTCATTCCAACTTCAATTTTCATAGTTGTTTTGTAGCTGAGAGAGTCCTTCTTAATTAAAATGTCATAACTTCCTGTTTCCAAGTCAATAGAGGCGTATCCTGAAGCAGGGGTATTTCCACGGTACTTTTCATTTATGAAAATAGAAGCATCTCCTGGATTTGAAGCGATATCAAGAGAACCGTAAACAGGCGCTTTTTTAACAGGCGCTGTTGGCTGTACTGGTGTGGGAGTTGTTTCTGTAGCAGTTGTTCGTGTTGTCGGCTGTGTTGTTGTTGGTGTGGGAGTTGTTTCTGCTTTTGGATTCACCTGTAAACTTGTTGAAGATATCCGTGCAATTCCATTTTTCGTTTTTGCAATTATTGTGTAGTTAGTTGTTTGGCTTGGGCAGACTTTTGTCGAACCCTCAAATATTCCTGTTGGCAAAGGTTGATCCTGGTGTCCGAAATTGGTTGTTACAATCTCTACATCAATAACACTCCAGTATAAATTGCTGCATTGCCCCTGTGCTACAGGATTTGGATTTGCATAAAAATTCTTAATGCTTGGTTCTAAAACCTTAGGTTGTGGTGTGGTGACTTGTATGGTTGTTGTTGCTGTTTTGTTTGTTCCTTGTTTTGTTGTTGCGGTTATTGTGTATGTTGTTGTTTGTGTTGGGCATGTTTGCATTGCGTTGCTGAATTCCCTTGATCCTGGGCTTGTGGGTGAGTTTATGCTGCCGAAGTTGGATGCTACACTGTCAGCTTTTTTTACTGTCCAGTATATGTAGGTGCATTCTCCTGGTTTTATTGTGCTGGGTTGCACTGTGAATGTTTCAATAACCGGCAAATCTTGTTGTGCAGGCTGAGATGTAACGACTTGTTGTGCGGGCTGAGGCGCAATGACTTTAATTGGTTCAGAAATATTAGATTGAGCAGGTGGTTTACTTGGCCCACCAAAACCGCCAGAAGCAAAATGTGTTGTTAAAATAAAAACAAGCAATGAAATAAGTGTTGCAGAAACCAACCTTTTGTTTTGCATTCTCCATCCTCTTTTCATTTTATAAAGGACATATCTTTATCTCATATAAAAATCTTTACGTATGTGGGGCTAATATGAAACCCTGCCCAGCATCAATTCCGCAGCTCGTAGATAAAACAATCTGGCTCGTCGCGAGGGGTTGCTCCCCAACCGTTTCGTCAGTTGACGCCGATGTGAGGAGGGATGTGCTTCGCAATCCCTCTTAACGCGCTCGCCTTGATTAATGTTCGTAGGGCGAGCGCGTGCAGCTGAACGAAGTGAACGCTGCACATCGCTTGTCAACGGG
>DATDSP010000083.1:0-4079 GCA_035291205.1 Candidatus Nanoarchaeia archaeon
CTTAAGGATGCTATGCACATACAGTTTTTAATAAAAAATGTTTAGTCAGATAAATTATAAAAAATCACTTACCTGAACATTCTCGGAAACACTGTTGTAATCACCAAAAGAGCAGTCAGGATTATAATCCCAACGCACACAGACCATGCAAAGATATTGTAAAACAGCGAATTTGTGTGCTCCCCCATGATTTTTTTGTTGTTGACCAGGAGAAGCATAAATATCAGGATAACTGGAAGAATTATGCCGTTGATTACCTGAGAAAGTATCATCAGGGTTATGAGTGGGATTTTTGGAATAAGAACAACAAGAGATGCGAGAGCAATCATAATTGTGAGAATGAAATAAAATTGCGGTGCTTCATTGAATTTTTTGTTGATTCCTGACTCAAAGCCGAGTGCCTCGGAAAAATAATAAGCTGTGGAGATTGGGAGAATTGCTGCTCCAAAAAAAGCTGCTGCGAAAAAGCCCACTGCAAACAATATTGTTGCGTATTTTCCAGCAAGAGGAGCCAGGGCAACAGCTGCATCAGAAGCGCTCTCTATCCTGGTGCCTGAATAAAACAATGTTGCGGCAGTTGCAATGATTATGAAAAAAGCCACTATGTCTGTGATTATGCATCCAATAATAACATCCCACTTTGAATAAGCATACTGTTCTATTTTTATTCCCTTTTCAACAATGCTTGACTGGAGATAAAACTGCATCCAGGGTGTAATCGTCGTGCCAATCACCCCAATCATCACAAGAAGATAATCTGAAGACAGTTGAAAGCTCGGAACAAACGTGTTTTTAAGAGCAAGGCTCCAGTCCGGCTTTGCGAGTATTCCTGAGATTATGTAAGTCAAATAAAAAAATGTGAGGAACAGAAAAACTTTTTCAAGAGTCCTGTAATTTGCCTTGACAATAAAAAACCAGATTATCATTGCACACAGCGGTACAATTATGTACTTCGACAATCCAAAGATTTCTGACACTGCGGCAATGCCTGCGAACTCTGCGACTGTTGTTGCAAAATTTGCTATCAGAAGCCCGATGATCACATAAAAAGTTATCTTGAGCCCAAAATTTTCCCGAATGAGATCAGCCAGCCCCTTGCCTGTCACAACCCCCATTCTTGAAGCCATTTCCTGAACAATAATGAGGGCGATTGTTATCGGAATAAGCGTCCAAAGCAGGGTGTAGCCGAAATGCGCTCCTGCAATAGAATAAGTTGTAATGCCTCCTGCATCATTGTCAACACTGGCTGTGATTATGCCCGGCCCAACTAATGCTAAAAAAAGAGTAATATTTCTCCAGTTGATTTTCGCCATAATTCACCTTTTTATAATACAAATCTGCGAAAGCTCATTTAGCCGGCGTCTCCTCTCTTTTCTCCTCTCTCAACTTATCTCCTTTCTTTTCATCCTTTTTCACTTTTCTTTTTCTTCTGATTTTTTTTGTCCATTTCTTTTTCATTGATTTCGGAGCAGCCTTGTCAAGAACTTCTTCAACATTAACCACACCTATGAGTTTTCCATCCTTGTCAACAACCGGCAATGCCAAAAGGCTGTATTTTAAGACTGCCTTTGAGACATCTTCTCTTGTTGCAGTATCCTCGACAGAAAGGACATCGGTTGCCATGAATTCGGATACTTTTTTTTCAGGAGGTGAAGTTATCAGGCTTCGAAGCGAGAGAACTCCTGCGAGTTTTTCACCATCATCAACAACATAAATATAATAGCCAACTTCTGCGCTTGGAGAAACCTGCCTCAGGAAATCTATCACCTGCTGGGCAGTGTATTCTATTGAAACAGAAATAAACTCAGTTGCCATCATTCCCCCTGCTGTCTCGCTTTCATATTTCATCAAGTCATTGACTTTCTTCATAAAATCAGGCTTGAGCAAAGCCATCAGCTCAGAAATCTTGTAATGAGGCACATATCTCATGAGCTCCGCAGCATCGTCAGGAGAAAGCTTTTCTATTATCGACACAATTCTCTTGTTCTTCAGTGTCATAAGCAGGGATTGTCTTACTTCTGGCTCTGCCTCAACAAGTGTTTCTGCTGCAACCTCTGGCTCAAGCTGTTTGACAATAAGCTCCCTGGTTTGATGGCTGACATCCTCCATTAAATCAGCAATGTCAGCAGGGTGAAGCTCTGACAGCTTGCTTCTGGGAATTTTCAGTTGAAGCGCCTGTGCAAGATGCAGCGGCTGGACATACTCCCATGAAATGAGATTGTCCTTGAATTTTGGCAGAAATATTTTCAGAATTTTCTCAAAGCCAAGGCGCCTGATTAAACCCCTTGTTCCAACATCAGCATGTGTTATGTAAAGATGCTCTTCAATCCTTGAAAAAAAGACATCATTCACGCGAATTACCTTCAGACCGTCTGTGTCAACGATTTGCCGGTCAATAACAGAATTGCCAACTAACGTATCTGCTTCAGTTAGTTCAGAGAAAGAGATGTCCTTACCGGCGACATTCAGCTTGATTTGTCCATTTATGTCTTTGACACTGCTCCAGGGAATTTTCTTTTTTTCTTTTTTACACCAAACAACAATCCATGAAACAACAGGAAACTTATCGCCGCTTTCTATTATGAAATCGCTGATGCTTCCAACTATTTCTGAATCAGCATCCACCACTTTTTTCCCAATAATCTGGCTGTAAAATACCATCTCTGAGTATGTTTAGAGCGCTTTTTTATTAAGTTTTTGTTTGGTTTTTTGTATTTGTTTTCAAAAACTATATAAATATCATTCACAACAAAAAAACCATGGAATACAAACAAGTCATCCTCATCAGGCAGGACCTGAAATTGGAAAAGGGAAAATTGGCATCGCAGGTTGCACACGCCTCAGTCGAAGCAGTAATGCGGAGCTTGAACTCAAAAAGCAAAAATGATGCAGTGAAAAAATGGCGCTCATCAGGACAGAAAAAAGTTGTCCTGAAAGTTGAAAATCTCGAAGAGCTTTACAAGTACAAAAAGGATGCTGAAGATGTCAGCTTAACAACAGCATTAATTACCGACGCCGGCAGAACTGCAATTGCTCCAGGCACTGTAACATGCATTGCAATAGGGCCTGATGAAGAGAAAAAAATAGACAAGGTTACTGGAAAGTTGAAGATGGTATGATGGTATAATTGCGGAATCAATTCATTTTTCTGCTGTGAGAAAATCCACAAAACCAAATTTTTTGCCGGCAAGCCTGACATTCCTGAAGCCCGCTCTTTTTATGTATTTTATATATCCTGTAAGTCTTCCCTCAGAATAGTCTTTGGCAAGATGCTCCTCTTCTTTTCCTGCAAACTTGAGTATTATCCATAAAATTAATGAGCTGAAAATGTTGCTCCTCTTCCCTATATCAACAATCAGCATTCTCCCTCCCGGCTTAAGCACTCTTTTCAATTCTTTCAATGCCTGCATCCTGTTCTCATGGGCAATGTGATGCAAGACAAGACTGCACAGAATCCTGTCAAAATAGTTTTTTTTGAACGGAATTTTTTCTATTGGTGCAGTTGCAAACTTTATTTGAAGATTTTGTTTTTTTGCATTTTTCACTGCAATATCAATGCCATACTTGGATGCATCAACTGCGTGCACATCAGCATCCGCGTGCATTTTCTTGACGAGCACTGACAGAATTCCATTTCCGCATCCAGCGTCAAGAACTTTCTGCTTTGGCTTGACATCAAGAAACTCAACAGCGTATTTCCTGAAGTTCTTCATAAACCACAAGGAATCCAAAAATCTGAGAACGCTGTATTCCAGATTTTTTTTGTATACCAAATCCCTTGCATGATTTGTTCTTGCTGAACCCATTTTCTCATCCAGTGTTTGTCAAACAAAACTTTACTCAATGCCAAAAAGTACTTGGCACCTATCAACTCACCGCTCAGATGATGAACAACTTAAGTTGTATTTAAAATTAATGAATGATTGTATGTGCATAGCATCCTTAAGGTCAAAATTCAATCTGTAAGTATCAGCGACGAGCGTCGCGAGGGGTGGCTCCCAACCGTTTCGTCAGTTGACGCCGATGTGAGGAGGGATGTGCTTTGCAATCCCTCTTAATGCGCTCGCCTTGATTAATGT
>DATDSP010000084.1:0-3668 GCA_035291205.1 Candidatus Nanoarchaeia archaeon
TCGCTCGCCAGCATCGTCCTCGCTGTTCAGTGTTTTATTCTCAGGCTCTGCGTTCCCGTAGGGAGCAACCCCTCGCGACGAGCCAGATTGTTTTATCTACGAGCTGCGGAATTGATGCTGGGCAGGGTTTCATATCAGCAATCCTTAACAAAATCTTTTTATATTCTGAATAAGATATTAGCTGTACGAATGCAAATAAAAATAGACATCAAAAAAACACCTGAACAGAATGCAGCCCATTACTTTGAGCTGGCAAAGAAATTCAGGAAAAAAGCAGAAGGAGCTGAGAAGGCGCTGCAAATCAGTTTTAAGAAATTGGATGAATTAAAAAAAGAAAAAGAAGGTTACGACAAGAAAATTGAAAAAAAGCAGGAAGAGCTTCAAAAAAAAATTTCTGAAAGGAAGCCGAAAAAATGGTTCCACAAGTTCAGGTGGTTCTATTCCAGCGAAGATTTTCTTGTTGTTGCTGGAAGGGACGCAACAACAAATGAAATTCTCATCAAAAAGCACACTGACAAAGATGATATTGTTTTGCACACAGCACTTCCAGGAAGCCCGTTTGTAGTGATTAAAGCAAAAGGTAAAACAGAAAAATCAGAAGTAAAACAGCCCGGCGATGAAACAATGAACGAAGCCGCATCTTTCTGCGCAGCATTCTCACGAGCCTGGCGCCTGGGATTTCTGACATTGGATGTGTTTTATGTAAAGCCTGAGCAGGTCAGCAAGACAGCACAAAGCGGAGAATTTATGGGCAAGGGTTCTTTTATGATTTATGGCAAGAAGAATTTTTTGCACCCTTCGATAAATCTTGCTGTTGGTGTCGTTGATGACGGAGTCATGATTGCCCCGCTAAGCGCCATCAAGAAGCACTGCAGAAAATTTGTTGAAATACTTCCAGGCAACGAAAAAACCAGTGATGTTGCAAAGCAGATTAAAAAAATGATTGGTGGCGATTTTGTTGTTGATTTAGACGAGATAATAAGTGTGCTTCCTGGCGGCGGAGTAAAAGTGAAAAAATAATGTTTTAGTATCGGGCATTTAAGCGCAGAAGTGTAATGGCTGATTCGGACATTCTTAAAATACGGGCGTCGGCGCGGGGATTTTCAAACTACGGCAAACCGAAAGTTATTTGAACCCCGAAGTCCTTAACGGACACGAAGTGGACAACTTCGCTGCGTACCAAGTTAGCCTACGCCGACGCAATTTTATTTATTTTTTTATTGTTAATATACACATCTGATAAAAATCAGAAGAATCATCAACCACAATGAAAATTTAGGGTGTATTGATGAATATATTTCAAAATAATCCTGAAAATTTGAAACAAATTGATTTTGCCGAAACACCAATGTTTTGCAGGGAATACAGGAGGACTATTACGCTGACGATGAAATAAAAAAATGGCTTAGGGATGGTGAAATTCGTGAATTCAAAAGAAAATGAAAAATATAAAATAGACAATTTTGCGGAAGGCTTGGAAATAATTATTAAAAAATATCGCAAATTATTAATAAGAATGGGAAGTTTGTGACATAAGTTCTATGAAATTCATAACATCAAAAGAACTGAAGCTGAAAAAGAGAAATCTCCTGTCACATAAGGGCGAAAACGGCAATGTGCTGATTATTGGGGGCTCTGTTGATTATCCCGGCTCGCCCCTGCTATGCGCCAGATCTGCTCTTTCTGTTTTGCGTTCAGGCGCTGACATGGTGACAGTTGCTGCTCCTGAAAAAGTTGCATGGACGATAAATCGGGCTGCACCGGACATAATAACAAAAAAAATAAAAGGAAATTTTTTAATCCAACGGCATCTTGCCGAATTCCTGAAGATTTCAAAGAACAAGAACGCGATCCAGATAGGAAATGGAATTGGGCTGCGAAGGGGAACTCAAAAATTCGTGAACCGGTATTTGAAAAAAATAAAGGAAATGAACAAGAACATTGTGGTCGATGCGGATGCAATAAAGGTTGTTGATGCAAAAAATATGAAAAACTGCATTGTTACGCCTCACTTGAGAGAGCTAGAGATTTTTTTGAACAATAATTTTGAATTTGACAAAAATAAAATAAGATTTGAAACAAAAGAATTTCAAAAAAACATCACCGATTATTCGAAATACATCCAAATCATCACAAAACCATTCCTGGAAAACAACAATGTGTTGTTAATCAAGGGAAAAATTGACACCATAATTTCCAGTGACAGAATAAGATTTAACAAAACAGGCAATGCTGGAATGACTCACGCTGGATGCGGTGATGTTCTTGCTGGTTTGACAACAGGATTAGCTGCGCAGGGAAATGGCCTGTTTGAATCTGCCTGCATTGCTGCCTACATAAACGGGCTTGCAGGAGAATCGCTTTACAAAACAAAGGGATACGGGTATATTGCAAGTGATTTAATAGAAGAGATTCCTGCTGTAATGAAAAAAACTAAAACAAGCTCAAAAAGCTTATCTGTCTGCAGGAAAAAGTGAAGAAGAAATAATTAAGATTTTATCGAAATACGCTGAGTGATTTTGTTTTATAGGTTATTACTGTCAATACGAATATTAGTTTCCAAAGCCAATAACGAATCTGCCTGCATTTCTCTTAACTCTCTCAAAATTATTGTCGCCAAGAATTCTGTCTTTGCAGACAAGAGCTGTCTTGAATCCGTATTTTTCAGCCAATGATTTGGTGTAATAAGCTGTCTGAGGCCTGATTATGCTGCTCTCCCTCAATTTTTTGAAAATAGACAGGTCTCCAGTCGATTTCTTTTCAAGAGTGGCACATATCGTCTGCGCAGCACAGGCGTAAAGCACATTCGGGGGCAGTTCTATGTGGTATTTTTCTGTCAAGCCCAAATCAACATTTTCAGGAACAAGATTCAAGCCAAGCTCAGCTACGAGCAAATCTTCCCTGTTATAAACATCATCTGACAAATCACTGGGAACAGATATATTGCCCAGGATTGTTCCTTTCTTGAACTGTGATGCACGCAGCAGATTTCCCCCAGAGCTGGTTGTGCAAACAACAATGTCTGATTTCTTCAGGATATCATAATCCTGAACTGCCTGAATATCTGGATTTTTTTCACGGCTTTTGGCATAAGATTCAGCAATTCTCTTGGTCTGCTCCAATTTTTTTCTTGAAAATTCGCTGTCTTGCCTTCCAACGAGATTAACAACCTTGACATCAGGCGCTATCAACTGCGTGAACAAGGTTCCAATTGAACCGGCTGCTCCAACAACTGAAACAACAGAATCTTTCAGTGAAATACCCATTTTTTCACTTGCTTCCCTGATTCCCAAATAAGCACTCATTGCTGTATAGCTGCTTCCCTGTGTTGTATGCACATCAACAACTTCGGAAAGACCTGTTCCGCACATTTGCCTTACAACATTGTCAAAAATTGAGGTATATGCACCAAGTCCAATGAATTCCATTCCCTTGCCTTTTCCGTTCTCAGCGCCTTCGCGCATCTTTTTCCAAGTCACAATTTCTTCAAGGCATTTTCCAGGATTTTGGCTCTGCATCAATTTTTCCTTTTCCTGCAGAATGATGCTAGTATAAGCAGGGCAGAAAATGAATTCTCCTGTAATTCTCACATCTCGATAAACTGCTGTGATTGGTTTTTTTGTAAGAATAGATGCAAAAAATGGCTGCAACTTTGCCGGCTCTTTTTT
>DATDSP010000085.1:0-3959 GCA_035291205.1 Candidatus Nanoarchaeia archaeon
TAAATCATCAATCAGCCATTACTTATTCAAATCCCATCAGCGAAACCTGGCTTAGTAGGGCTTCAAGCTGAACGAATTCGTCAGAACCCTCAACCATTCTGAATTCTGATTCAGCCAACCTCTTTCGCCAGGTTGATGAGCGAGGTAAGGTGTAAAGCCTTACTTCGTGGCACGCCCAAAAGTAAGCAAGCCACGAATCGTGCGGACTTTCATTCGTTTCCAGCGAGGGATACTTGGCTTAGTAGGGCTTCAAGCTGAACGAATTCGTCAGAACCCTCAACCATTCTGAATTCCGATTCAGCGCATTTGTCAATAAGCTTCAATTTTTTTCTTGAATCAATGTTGAGGTTCCAAACCTCCTTTTGAATCTGCTTTATCACATCAAGACCTGAAAGCCCGTAGCTGAGCATCAATTCGAGGAGCTTGCTTCTTGCTTCTATGAACCTGTTGCTGAGAGCAATCTCAAGGACATCCTTCACCTCCTTTGGCTTTGCAACAGAAGAAAGAGAATATACATTGTCTTCAGAGATTTCGCTTGAAAGTGCAGCACAGCTCTGCAGTATGTTTTCGAGCTTTCTGCAGTCCCCATTGCTTGTCTCATACAACGCTTCTTTTGCCTTTTCGCTGATTTTGAGGTTTTCCTTTTTTGCAATCCCCTCAATTATCTCAAAAATATCCTTCCTGTCAAGAGGCTTGAACCTGAAAATGGCGCACCTGCTTTGAATTGGCTCAATGATTTTTGAGCTGTAATTGCAGCTGAGAATGAATCTTGTCGTCTGAGTGAAATTCTCCATAGTTCTTCTAAGAGCCTGCTGGGCTTCTTTTGTAAGGGCGTCACACTCATCCATGTAAATTATCTTAAATGGGACATCGCCTATTGCCTTTGTCCTGGCAAAATCCTTAACTTTGTTTCTCACAACATCAATTCCACGCTCGTCAGAAGCATTTAACTCTAAAAAATTCTGACGCCATCCATCTTCGAATAGTTTTTTTGCAATAACAAGAGACAGGGTGGTCTTGCCAACTCCAGCAGGACCAGAAAAAAGAAGATGAGGCATATTCTTCTGATCGACAAAAGCATTCACTCTCTTGACAATATCCTTTTGGCCCTTTATTTCTGAAAAATCGCCAGGCCTGTATTTTTCAGTCCATATAGCGCTGTTCATTTGTTCTTTCAGGCTCCAAGCATTTTTATTATCTGTTCTTTTGATGACTCCTTGTCTGCTTCAATTTTCTTATCAATTGGTTCAAGATGCCTTATGTTGCATTTTCTTCTTCTTGAAAATCCGTCTATTAGAACAAAATTATTGTCAATAACATCTATTATAGCACATTTCTTTCCAGCATCCCTTCCTGCAATCTTGATGCAGACTCTTCCAACTTCAATCATTTTTTTCCTCCAAATAAGAAAGAAAGACTCTTTCTCATTCTAATTTTTTGTTCAGCTGTCCGTCGCCGAAAACAGCGTCATAAAACCATTAAAAGAGATTTTCTCTAACTCTTCTCTTAATTTCTTTTCTTGAGCATGGAGAACAATAAAAACCGCCAAACATTCTTTCAACAGTTCTTTCTGACTTTGAAAGCTTTTTCATTCCAGCAGGCCTTCTGCGTGGAATTCCTGAAAGATTGCCGCCACAGTTTGAGCATCTTGCAACAGGAGGCTTTCTATACCCATATCTTAAAACATTGCTTCCGCCTGGAGTTCTTGTGCGAATCCTTCTGAATGTTCTCGATTTAAATCTTCCTTCAGCCATTTTGATTCATTTTTTTCTATGCGTTTAAAAAACTTATTATTTTTTGTATGTGCATAGCATCTTCAAAATTCTCGACGTGAATGATGATGGAGCTGCGTTCCCGTAGGGAGCGACCCCTCGCAACGCTCGTCGATAAAATTGTTTTATGGAATTTTGACCTTAAGGATGCTATGCACATACTATTTTTTGTACTCACACACCATTTTTTAATTTATGATTTTTGCGCCTGAATGATTTTCATCGTTCTAGTTCTAGTAAATATTCAACACTTTTCTCAGGGCTAAACTGAAAATTATTGAAAGTATGATGTAAACTCCAAGCCATCCAGGATACCAGCTGAAAAAATGAACGCTGCCCATAGGCCTGAGATATTTATTGTTCAGGCTTATCTCCTTTATTTCTGAATCAGGAGTTATTTTTTTCTGCTCGGCATACTTCTGCTTGTTTGTTACAATAACATCTTTATAATAACTTTTTTCCTTATGCCTTATTTCAAGAAAGTTTCCTTTTTTTTCAGTGTATTCTCCTTCAGCTCCTTTCAAAACCCATTCAACTTTTCCATCTTTTATCTCCTGCTTTGCATTATCCTGCACTTTTATGTTCTGCGGAGCAATAAGCTCAACAGTTCCGGAAGAGCCTTCCTTGAAAATTACTGTCACCTTAAATTCTTCATAAGGCTTGATTGGCTCGTAGGCAAGATTAGTGCTGAGCCAGGCAAAAATTATAATTATTGGAAGGAAAGTAACAAGAGTGGGCTTAAGAGAATGCATCATATACTGCATATTTGCGTCCATTGCTTTTTTCTGAATGCTCAGCAACTTCTTTGTATCACTTCCACTTTTTCGCATTTCAGCCTGATTAGCATTAATATCATCCTTCAGCCTTTTCATAAGCTTCTGGTCAGTCATCCACTTGTAAATGTAAGTCACAATAAGGGTTGCAATAATTGAAACTATTAACAATATTACAAATGGGTGAAGTGCAAGCAAAGGCCCAAAAAATGGATTCACTATTTTTTCAATCATTCAGCTCCCCCCCATAAACTTCCTGAGCATAGGATTCATATCCATCATATGCTGTCTTGCAATGTCTTCATAAAGCCTGTAGATAATCATCACTGTAAGCAAAATTCCTGTTCCATTGCTTAATGCCCCTGAAAGATCAGCAAGTGCAGCAAGAATGCCGACAGCTATTGCTCCCATAATTGTGAGGGGCATTATGTACCTGTCAAGAAGCCTTTCAAGCACTCTCTCATCTCTCCTGAAGCCAGGAATCTGAAGGCCTGAAGCCATCATCTGCTTTGCCTGGCTTCTGGCATCCATTCCTGAAGTCTGGACCCAAAAGTATGAGAAAATTACTGCGCCAACAACCATAAATAATATGTAAACAAGCGCGTGGGCAACATCAATCCATCTTATGCTCTGGGTTATTATTTTTGCAACTATGTTCGAAGGAAAAAGCCAGGTCACCAGTCCTGAAGAAGGGGTGTTTCCTGTAAAAGTACCTAAAATAGGATGCCCCCAATTTTGCATTAGCATAGCCCAAAGCTGAAGATTCGCAAGAAGTGCAGCAACCAAAATAACAGGAATGTTGCTTGTGTAAATAAAACTCAAGGGCCATCTTATTCCGTGACCGCGAATTCTTCCGAATGAAAGAGGAATCTCAACTTTCATTGCCTGGGCATAAACAGCCATAAGGAAAACAATTACAGTGAATGCCACTGCCGCGAACATAAGCAGAGCATTTGTTGCGTCTCCTGAAGCAAGAAACTGGAACAGTGAAGGAACAGCTCCGGTCATTACATTAGGGTTTGTCGGGCTTGGCAATGGACTGAATGCCCTGATGAAAATGCTTTCAGAAACTCCTGCTGCAATGAACAATGAAATTCCTGAGCCAAATCCCCATTTGCTTACAACCTCATCCATAAACATGATGAGAACACCTCCAATGAAAAGCTGAAATACGAGGAAAAGCTGAAGCCAGAGATGAATGCTCAATCCCTCTGTTGATGCTGGGGGCGCCAGCCCGCCCATAAAAACATAAATTGCTGCTTCAAAAATTACGAAAAAGATTGAAAGTATTTTTTGCAGTCCCTGAAAGTGTCTTTTTCCATCATGTGATGTGAGATCAATCTTCAGTATTCCTGAACCAGTAAGGAGCTGCAGAACAATCGAGGCAGTCACGAGAGGACCTATTCCCAAAGAA
>DATDSP010000086.1:0-2211 GCA_035291205.1 Candidatus Nanoarchaeia archaeon
AGGTGCCAATCAGCTGGAATCAGCGAAGCCGTCCTTGACATAGGACTGAGCACATCAGTGAAGGGATCAAGAATTTACTCTGCTGTCAAGGGCGCAATTGATGCTGGAATGAAAATAAGCTGTGCTGATGTTATGTTCCCTTCAGAAGACAGAATAAGGGGAAAGCATATAGAACAGCTTTGGAAAAACAACAAAAGCGTGTTCAAGAAAATGAATCCTGAAAACATAACAAAAAATTTTGATGATGTCAAAAACAGGATATTGAAGAGTGCTTAAAATGGCAAAGGAAAAAAAACCACAGAAAGAAAAAATCGAAGAAAAAAAAGAAAAAGAAATTGAAGAAGTGCAGGAAGATAGTGAAGAGCCAATAACTGCTGATGAAAAGCTCGAGCCTGAATTAGTCGCAGTAGTTCCGGAGGAAGAAGCTGTTGAGAAAATTTCTGAAACAGTATTTGAAAAAGAAGGGTGGAGGCCAAGAACAGAGCTCGGCAGGAAAGTCAAGAGTGGAAAAATAACTGACATCGATGAGATTGTCAGCAAGGGAATTCCAATTCTTGAATCAGAAATTGTAGATGCTCTTATTCCAGGCTTAAAGCCGGATTTGCTTTTAATAGGTCAGGCGAAGGGAAAATTCGGAGGAGGGCAAAGGAGAGTTTTCAGGCAGACTCAGAAAAAGACACAGGAAGGGAACAAGCCGAAGTTTGCAACTTGTGCCGTTATAGGAGATTTCAATGGCTATTTTGGAGTAGGTTACGGCAAATCAAAAGAGACTGTTCCTGCACGTGAAAAAGCAATAAGAAATGCCAAGAAAAATATAATAAAAATCAGGAGAGGTTGTGGAAGCTGGCAGTGCAGCTGCAAGGAAGCCCATTCAATTCCATTCAAGGTTTCAGGAAAATGTGGCTCTGTTAAGGTTATTCTTCTTCCTGCACCAAAAGGAACAGGTCTTCTGGTTGAGCAGGATTGTGCAAAAATACTGAAATTTGCTGGAATAAAGGATGTCTGGTCGCAGACAAGGGGCCAGACAAGAACAAGAATAAACCTCATAAGCGCACTTTTTGATGCCTTGAAGATGCTTTCAAAAACAAAAGTCCAGCGCAGGTTTGAGTCGGATCTTGGCATAGTTGACGGACGAATAAAAGAAGAGAGGGTTGTTGAACAATGAGCAGTAATATCATCGCTATTGTGAGGGTAAGAGGACTTCGCGGAGTAAGGCATGATATGGAAAAAACTCTCAGCTATCTTAATCTTCACAGGAGAAATTTCTGCGTGGTTCTGAAGAAAAATCCTTCTTCTTATGGAATGATTCAGAAAATCAGGGATTTCGTGGCTTGGGGTGAAATCAGAGAAGATGTTCACAGGAAGCTGACAGCAAGAGCAAAAGGAGAGCACAAGTTTTACAGACTCAATTCACCAAAGAAAGGTTATGGCAGGAAAGGAATAAAGGTTGCGTTCAGCAAGGGAGGGGCTCTCGGCTACCGAGGAGATAAAATAAATGACTTGATTGAAAGAATGCTTTGAGGTTAAAATGGTTGTTCACAGAAGAAAAAAATCCACAAAACAAAGAGGAAGCAAGACGCACGGATGGGGTGCTAAGAAAAAGCACAGGGGTGCAGGCAATCGCGGTGGAAGAGGAAGAGCAGGCTCAGGCAAAAGGGCGAGTTCAATAAGGCCTTCAATCTGGGCTGATGAAAACTATTTTGGAAAGCATGGATTCAAGAAAAAGGGAATTGTCACGAAAATACATGCTGTGAACATTCATTATCTTGAAGAAAACATCAAGAAACTTGTTGAACAGAAAAACGCTGTCGAGAAAAACGGCACCTATGAAATAAATATTGAGAATATTGGATTTAACAAGCTTCTTGGAACAGGGAAAATTACAAAAAAATTTATCATAAAAGCACCTTATTATTCTGAAGAAGCAGCTGCAAAAATAAAAGCCAAGGGCGGTTCAGTAATAGGGAAAGAAATCAAAGCAGAGGAGTGATAACGTGTCTTTTCTCAAAAACATAATGATGAATCTTCCCGAGGTTACCGGGCCATCTCAAAAAAGGTTGTCTTTCAAGGAAAAACTAAAATGGACTCTTGCAATTTTGGTGCTTTTCTTTGTTCTTGGGCTTATTCCTCTTTTCGGGTTGGGAAAAAATGCTCTTCAACAGTTTGAATTTTTGTCGCTGATTTTAGGAGCAAAATTTGGTTCAATAATTT
>DATDSP010000087.1:0-8653 GCA_035291205.1 Candidatus Nanoarchaeia archaeon
TTGAAAAGCCCGCTTTTATACTCATCCCGAAATCGCGATTTTGTTGAATTGTAGAAATCTTTGGCTTTATTTGCATCTTCGGTAGTGAAAAGCATTGAGAGCCTATCAACCCCCTACATAAATTTTATGCTGCATTTTTGCATCAAACAATTTTCCAGAATGCATCAATCAGCTTAGTTGGCGCATATTTTTTATCCATTTTGAAAGTAAACAGTATATGTTCCACCTGCCTGTTTGCATACTTTTGATACTTTTCTTTTATGCCGGCTGCATAGTCAATAAATTGCGAGCTGTAATATTCTGCATCGAATTCTGATTCAACTAATTTCTTCTTAACAGGACATCCTATTCCTTTTCTGTACAACAAAAGATATGCAATCATTTTATCTCCTCATTCCTTTTCTGTACAACAAAAGATATGCAATCATTTTATCTCCTCTTTTCTTATCTGCTGCGTCGCATAATACAGGCGCGCTTTTTCAAATCCAAGATACTGCATTGCCCTCTTCAACTGCTCTCTTGCGTGTTCTTTGTTTTTCTGCGTGGTGTTGGATTTTATTTCATAAATGTCATAAACCCCTTTGTTGTAGCCAAGCAGGTCAATTTCACCAACTTCTTTTCCCATACCATATCTCAGGTTCTTTACCATAAACTGGTAATTTGCACGCTCTTCATTGTAAATCAAATCAACAAGAGTCTGATGGGTTTTTTCAGGTTCATTTGCGTTTGGCATTTTTATTAGCGGTCGAGGGCAGATGTGTTGGGAGTATTGTGTTAACGAAACTATGTTAACGAAAGCCGAATGAATCTAATCCCCCGACCACATTCAAAAGATAATGAGATACGCCATCCTTATGAGGTTTTTTGACTCCGACAATCACTGACTTTAGCTGCCTGTGGGGTTTGTTTTTTATTTCCCCTGTTACATAAAAAAAAGCTGAAGAACCACCATCATTGACAACCGCATCCTTGCAGTCAAGGTCATCCATTCTTCTCGCAATGCTTTCAAGATTCATTGTTCCATAATAGACGAGCAGGTTGCCTTTGTCGTCCACGCCAAAAGCAGTTCTTTTTCTTGCAGAATAAGGATCGATATTCCTGTTGTACGAGATTTCATGAATTGGCCTGTGATCTTTAACAAGCCATGCCAGGCCGCCCATCCTGAACTTTGTGTCAAACTTCTCATTAACCGTGTCGCTGATAATGAACAAATCATCACAGGCAATCAGGTCAACACCACCTCTCCAGATGCCGTTTGTAATCCGTTTATGACTGTCAACAATCTTTCCTATGCTTTTTCCACTGTAAACATCAAAAAAAGTGCTGTTGACAATGAATTCGATGTTGCTTCCAAATTGTTTTTTTGCCTCACGGACAAAATAGGGATAATATTGAAGCTTGTCAGAAACAACAGCGCGCAGTTCAATTTTTTTCGGGCTGCTGTGGTAAACAAAGTCATTCTGCCGGCTTGATGCAGGATACGTCATTAATCCAAAACTTATTCCTGCGTAAAGTGCAAGCATTGAAGCAATTTTTTTTATCATTTTCTCATTTCCATAATTTTACAAGCTCTGGTTTTTCCTTCCCAATGTATTTCATTATCGAGTTGATTCCTATGGGAAATCCGATGCCAACAGGATATTTTGCAGCTCCTTTAATTTCAAGAATAAGTCCAACAAGTTCAGGCGCGCCATCTTTTACAGTGAAAACACCACCTCCAGAATCTCCCGGGTAAATATTTTCTGTTGGATTGAAATAATCATGTTCAGGAACAACCCTGCCTATGTTTGCAATCCTCCAGAATATTCCGAAATTTGCAGAATTTCCGACAATTATTGCAAGGTCATTTACTTTTACTTTTTGGCTGTCGCCTATCTTGAATGGATATTGAAATATTTCTTCCTGTTTTTCCTTGATTTTCATAAGCGAAAAACAATAATCATCATTCTCTTCAACAACATATTCCAGCGTATATTTTTTGTTTCCAACAGCAATGTAATTTTCTTCAGCTAATTTAACTGCTTTCTCATCCTTGAATCCAAATATGGGCTCTGTCAAAACATCGTCGTGGACAACATGATGTGCGGTAAGAACATAGCCACCCTTAAGCACAATTCCGCATCCTTCCTGCTTCACTATTTTTTCAAGTCCATTCCTGTCTTTAAACTTTGTTTCGTTTCTGACTCGGGCAACAGACTTGTACAAGCTCTCAACATATTCTTCCTTGAGAGGAATTGCCTGATGGTAATAGCTGAATTTTTCAGTCTGATTGGTTGACAGTTTGTTTCTTACTGATGCAGAAACATTTGCATCAGGTTGAGCTGTTGAAAGCAGGCTCGTGCAAATTGTGGCAATTGCAAATGCTCTTTTGATATTCAAAAATTTCACCTCTTTTTTAAGGCATAAGCTTTCCATTCATCATCAATTTTTGGATTGTGCTGCCTGATTTTTTCCATTATGGGATCTATTGCCTTGACATAGCCATACCACTGACTTACTGAATTTGGCGAACCACGCACTTGAGTTATTATTCCAACAAATTCAGGCATTCCCTGCTTGTCAACTGCAAACACAAAACCACCAGAATCGCCGCCAGCAATGCTTCCCTGGCTTATGCAGAAGAATCCCTCATTATCAATTGGTTTTGTGACGCGCGTCATTCTGAGATCTACGCCTAAAGTATGGCCATTACCTACAACATAAACAAAATCTCCCAGCTGAAGCTCTCTGCTTTTTCCAATCCCGAATTTATAGGGTTTAAACTTAAGTGGTGCATTAATCTTCATGAGGGAAAAATCCTCAGCGTATCCTTCAACAACGTGGTTTAGTGCATATTCCTTGTCATTAATGACAACAAACGGCTCTGTTTTTATCTCCTTAAGAAGCAGAGAATCAAGTAATGGAATCTTCTGCTGTTTAAAAGAATCCCGTATCTCTTGATTGTAAAAAAAGAGTGGATTTATGACATGGCATGCAGTCAGCACATAGTTTCCATTAAGCAGGATGCCACTGCCTTGGCTCTGGTTCTCCTTCTTGACCAGCTCTTCAATACCCTCAGAATTTCTTTCGTTTTTCTCATAGGTTACTTTTGTCAGTATAGGTGCAATGCTTTCATATAAGCTATGAATGACATCTCTTTTTATCTCAGGCTGTAGTTCATAGACAAGTTTTTTTGAAATATTGCTTTTTGCATAACCCGAATACCCTGCTACTGCACTTTCTGCCTGCTGGCTGGTTTTTGGTGCATTATAATTTTGCATCGGCGCCAAATACATTGCAGCTCCCAAAAAAAAAGTCAACATTGCCTGGTTCAATCCCATTTTTTTCACCTTTATTTGTTTAAATAAATGCCACATCATCTCCCATCATACTGCATCGTTATCGCCACAATCTTACCAGTTCAGGTTTGTACTCACTGATTTTCTTGAGAATTCCTGAGATACCTGTGGCGTATGGTATTTGTGCTGTCTGCCCTGGCTTGAATTTTCCTCCAATCAACAGCCCAACGAGTTCAGGCATTTTGTTTTTCAATGCAAAAACAGCCCCGCCAGAGTCGCCGACATTGCTCAACATCCTGTATGGAAAATATCCATCCCCTCCAACTTCCTGGCCTACAACAGCAACCCCAAGATTAACACCGTAAGAATACATATTGCCGAGCATATAGAGGAAATCTCCTTTCCTGAGCATGGTGCTGCTACCAAGTCTGCCGGCAAAGGGTTTTGTTTTATTTTCATCAAATTTTTTTATCCTGAGAAGTGCAAAATCAATTTTGTCATCAGAAATCCAGCCTTTGTCCGTGACAACTGGCTCAAGCTCATATTTCTCTCCTGAATTTTTTGAAATATAATACCTTGTTTTTGGCTTTGAATCCCGCGATGCACCAAGCGGGCTTTCTATTGTTTCGACTGTACGAACCACATGCTCAGCTGTCAGGAAATATCCCTCCTTTAGCACTATTCCTGTACCTATCCCTGTTAGGCTTATGCCTTCTCCTTCAAAATATCTTGTTTTTGCTGTTATTTCATAAACACAATCATCAAGATTCTTGAGCGCCTCGTCTGAAATCCCACAGTTGTTGTTGTCGTACGAGTAGATTATGCTTTCAAGTTTGTTTCCTGGTCTAATGTCATTCATCCCCTGCGTCTTATTCTTTTCGCCGCAGCTATGGCTTTGAAACTGCAGGGAAAAAGGGAAGTATATTGCTGAAGCAATCAATGCTGTTGAAATTCCCTTTATTATTGTTTTTTTCAGGTTCATTGTTTTTTGCACAGCCTATTTCCTGCCTGTTTTTTTAACTAATTGCACTAAAACATTGCAAACTTGGACATTATTCATTTTTAATGGAGTTAATAGAGTGGATTTTTGCCGATTTGATTTTTGTAGAGACTATCGTAAAGAGCATTTGCCACTTTGTCAACAGATTTTTCACTCAACTCAATGTTCACCCCATCACACAAGATATGAACAATTTCATGAATCAGGGTGCGTTTTTTTTCTGCAGGGCTTTGCTTTCTTTTGAGATAGATTACGCGTTCATCAAAATCGACTTCACCCACATTCTCACTTCCGGTAAAATCTGTTGTAACAACATCATAGTCTGCGAGGATGTCAATTAATGTTCTTGCGTCAAGATTGAAGTTGTATTGTTTTTTTTCTGCACTGTTTTCTTTGTCTTCTTTCATTCTGACAGTTCCTCAGCCCACTGAAGTTGGAACCCACTCGTCCACGAGATTGTGGATTTTTCCATCTACAATATCCATTTCAACAATTCTTCCACCCCTTGGACCAACTAATCCTCTCCTGGTTGTGAAGTCATTCGGCCTCTGGAAATTGCCGTTGTGATAAACAGCTACTCCGAATTCATTGTACTTCATTTCAGTGTGATAATGACCGAGATGCAGGATGCTTAACTCATAGAATTTGTCCTTAACATGGATTTTTGAGCCAGCCCCTCCCATGAGGCTCCTCAGATACTTCTGGCCAGGATAGCTTTTGGCATAAGCTGCTCCGCCATCGCCGTGAAGCACTCTCATAAACACCCCATGAATTATGACATCTGCCTTGTAATTTCCAAGATTTGTGAAATTTTTTATTTTAGTCTCAAGAAGTGCAAGAGGATTTGCTCCATTGTGCTGTTCAAAGCTGTAATCATGGTTTCCGCCAATAGCGTAGAAATGTAAGTCGGGAAAACGGTTCAGTACATCTGCAACAATTGCAACTTGATCATCAATTTTCCAAGCAACCAAATTGTTTAACTGCCCCCTGTAAACCTTGTAGCCGTCAACAAGATCGCCTGCAACAAAAACATCCTTAACCCCTCTTTGCACACATTCCTTAAGATATTTTTCTAAGCCAGAGCCATCAAATTGTACGCACCCGGCATGCCAGTCGCCTGTTAGCCCGCATTTGTATTCTATCAGTTTATTTGAGGGCTTGCCAATTATGTAAGAATTTTCATTGTCATTTGATGTGCGCATGTAATATTTCACAGCATTGTCTGCAACATCAACAACAACACTGTAATGCTTTTCCCTTAAGGTTTTGATAATTTTATCTATAGATTCTTCTTTTGTAGAAATTTCCTGGGCAATTTCAGAAACTGTAAGTTTTTTTTCCTTCAGAATATCAATAACCTTGGCCTCAAGGCTTTTTTTTGCCATTCAATCAACCTCCCTCGTGCATTCTGAATGGAAAAATCTTGTAGCACTCACAATTCTTCCTTGGAAATTTGCAGATTGAACAAAGCTCAGTTATTGCAGGCATGGAAATCACCCCATTTAGCGTTTTGAATAGAGGGAAAAAAGCAGAGAGATGGCAAAGAATCAGGATCAAGTAATGAAGTGGAAAACACATCACAAGAAATCAAATGAATCAAATGCTTCAGCCGGGTTTCCATTTTAAGGCATTGCGCCTCCTGATTTTTATTAAGACAAAAGTGTCCAAGCCAAATCAAGTCCGAAAACCCAACACTTCAGGATAGTATGAGTGAAGAAGTTAATATTGGTTGTTCATATAAAAAAAAGAAAAACATATTTGCATTTGGTTTTATTTTATTTAAACCAGAATTATTATTTGCTGAGTGTAATTATTACAATTATTGATGAGTAATGTGAAATGCTACTGCTTGTACCGTGAAATGCTACTGCTTATACCTGCCTCTTCTCTCCACAATTTCAAGGCGATGCATTATCTCTTTGTGCTCGTGCTTTTTGTTGTATCCTTTGAGAACAGCATCAAAGCATTTTTTCCAAATTTTGTAATGCTTTGACTCCATCGCCTGCTTAAGAAGATGGATATCGACTGCCTTGTCCTCAATTTTGTGTGAAAAAAAAGACAGCCCGAAGTCGATGAAATAAATTTTGCCGTAACTATTGCCTGTATTATTCTTGCTATAATTCTTGCTATAAATCATGTTTGAAGTTGTGAGATCGGAATGAATGATGTTATTGTGATGCAGTTCTGCAACAAGCTCGCCTATTTTTCTGCAGATTTCTCCACAGTTGTTTTTCTCCAGAATATCCCTCACTTTTTCACCTTCGATTTTTTCCATATTTATTTGCATTGTCTTGTCATTAAAATCAATCAACCTTGGTGACGGGAAATTAATCTTTCTTAGAGTCTCTAGAATTTTTGCCTCCCTTCTTGTCCGGGATTTTCTCAATTTGTTGTCGATTTCATTTATCCTGTAATTTTTCTTGACTCTGTGCTTAAGAATAAGATTATTTTTATCGTACAAAACAGCTTCTGCTCCCTGATAAGTCGGTTTTTGTATTTTTTTGTGGGGTAACCTCATCTTGACACACTTTTTAGCTGATTGATGATTATATCAAATATGAATTTTACAAAACCTCTTTCATCGCCTGCATCAGACTTATCGAGTGCTTCATAATATTTTCTTCTGTCTTTGACATCTATAAAAAACATAGAGTGACCATTTTTTTTAAGAAGAAAGTTGCTTATTATTCTGGCAGTCCTTCCATTTCCATCTGCAAAAGGATGTATTCTTGTGAATTCAGAATGGACCAAGCATGCTAATTCAATAGGGTGAAGCCTGTTTTTGTTATTATTGTACCAGATAAATAACTTTTCCATCAGACCTGAAACTTCAGAATGCTTGGGAGGTCGGTGAGGAGAACCAGTTATGATGACATCGTGATCTCTATATTTGCCAACTACTGTTATTTTTGTGTTTTTAGTTAACGATTCATGAACCTTTAACACAAAAGTCTTATTGAACTCTCCCTTGTATTCTTTGATGAATTTCATGCAATTTTTTGAGTTTAAAACCTCATTATATTCATAAGTTGTTGCACCCTGAGGAATGATGTTTTCTTGAAGTATTAAATGAGTATCTCTTAAACTCAACCTATTGCCTTCTATGGCATTAGAATTGTAAGTGAATCTTATCAAAAAATCTTCAACATATTTTTCTCTTGCTGTTTCAGGCAAGTTTTTCATAAATTTATTGAACTCTGATTTTATGTCCTCAAGAACCTCTGCTTCTTCGTCTTTTAGGTATTTATATGTTGTTTTCTCTTTTACAAGTCCTTCTTTAATTGCCCGAGTTTCAATCTCTTCGGCAAGCTTCTTGATATCTTCTTTTGTCGGTTCTTTACCTCCAAAATATATTCTAATCTTTTTCCATTTGTTCACTCCTATTCTGAAGTTTTTTGAAATATAAAAATAAGTTTTGCTGTCTTTTTTTAGCTTTTCAATCGATACCATATGATTAGTATGACCACACTAATATTTAAATATTTCTATTTTTAAATTATTTAGTGGTCATAAAAGGGGGAGAAAAACATTAATGGTTTCATGTACGTGGATAGCATCTTCAAAATTCTCGACGTGAATGAAGATGGAGCTGCGTTCCCGTAGGGAGCCTCCCCTCGCAACGCTCGTCGATAAAATTGATTTATAGAATTTTGACCTTAAGGATGCTATCCACGTACGGTTTCATTCAGACGCTAGTGGTTTCTGTATCATTTTGCGGGGTAACCATTCTTTATCACATTCTATCTTTCACTTTGATAAGTTGGTTTTGTTTTTTTTGCCATTTTAGAAATGTATGTGTAGATTCTAATCAATAACCACCAGTCATCGCTTCGCTATAGACTGGTGGAAAGAGGAATTCTAAAATCGTGAGAGCGAGAAATCAATAGCCCCGGGCGGATTCGAACCGCCGTCACCGGAGTTCTCCATTCCTTTGGATTCCAGAGTCCGGTATGATTGGCCTCTACACTACGGGGCTGAAATTTTAATAACAAAAACTCGCTGCTCGGAGCTATCCGCAGGCTAAAGCCTGCGGTTTTACGCTCCTCGCTTAATCGCGAGTTTTTGGAATTAAAAACTGTCGGACTAAAGTCAGAGGTATTAAACCCGCCAGTTTTTAATAAAGTTTTGATTGGTTTATTTTTTAATGTTTTGTTTTTAAAATTAAGAAATATAATAGAGACCAATAGTTTTTAATATAATTTTTCCTCTATTATCTATTATATACTAGAATATACTAGAAAACCTAACAAATAATATTAAATGTCAGAAATTGCTCTTGACGCAATCTGCGATGCTTCAGTACGCAGTAAGGACGAGCAATTTCTGAGCATGCTCAAAAACTCCGCCACATGCTCCGCACTTCAGTGCGGAGTTT
>DATDSP010000088.1:0-9563 GCA_035291205.1 Candidatus Nanoarchaeia archaeon
TAAAATAACAAAAACTCGCTGCTCGGAGCTATCCGCAGGCTAAAGCCTGCGGTTTTACGCTCCTCGCTTAATCGCGAGTTTTTGGAATTAAAAACTGTCGGACTAAAGTCCGAGGTATTAAACCCGCCAGTTTTTAATAAAGATTTATAAAATCCAATTTTATAATTCCATTTGGGCCTGTAGTATAGTCTGGATAGAACAGCCGGCTTCGGACCGGCAAACCTGGGTTCGAATCCCAGCAGGCTCATTCTAGATATTGGTTTATGGGCAACGAAAATCTAGCAAATGACTATTTTTAAAAAAATGTCCAATCAACAAGAAAATTCAGCGCGACTTAGTAGTAGTAAAAATACAAAGATTTATGAACCCTTGTTCATTTGTAAGAGGTACAAACAAATGGAGGTATTGGAGATGGGATTTTTTAAGTTTTTTGATTAAAAATCAAAATCTTTTTATACCCCTGCTTTTTTTCTTTCAATGTTCTTCTCAATTCTAAGAAATGAAAAGCTCGGATTAGAGAGGGATAGAAGAAATATAGAAAGCAAAATTATGAAAACCAAAATATGAAAACCAAGAAAGGCGACTTTGTCGAGATTGAATACACTGGAATGCTCAAGGAAGGTAGAATAGTTTTTGACACGACAAATGAAAAAATAGTAAATGAAGCGGGAATTAATCAGGATAATCAAGAACATTCTCACGCACATTACCCCCCAGTTGTTGTCTGCATAGGCCAGAGTCAGGTCATAAAAGGATTGGACAATCAGCTTGAAGAAAAAGAAACAGGCGAAGAATACACAATTGAGATTAAGCCTGAAGAAGGGTTTGGAAAAAAGAGTGCAAAGCTTCTGAGAATGGTGCCTGCCAGCATATTTTTGAAGCAGAAAATAATGCCCCAGCCAGGGCTTCAGGTCAATATCGATGGTGCTGTCGGAACAATAATATCTGCAACTGGAGGAAGAACAATAGTTGACTTCAATCATCCACTCTCTGGGAGGGAGTTAATTTACAATTTCAGAATCCTCCGCGTCGTTGACGATCCAAAAGAAAAACTTGAAGCCTGCATATCATCTATGCTCAACATTCCCCATCCCGAAATATCAGAATCAGGCAAGGAATACATTATCAAGGTTCCACAGTTAATTCCCGCAGAGATAGAATCAAAAATAAAAGAAGAAATTAACAGCATTGCTGGGATAGAAAAAGAAAAAATAAAGTTTGAAGAAATCAAAGCAGACACACCTGAAGAAAGTGGTGAAGAAACGGCAAAAAAAGAGGATATAGAACAAGAAAAGGAAAAAGTGCAGGAAAAAAATAAACAGAAAAAAATATAAAAACAAGATGAAAAACAAAAGCAACAAGAGGAAATCAAAATGGGAATGAAAGAAAGGTTTTCTGCATTTTCTCAAAAGCTGAAAGGATTTTACGAAGAGTGCAGGAGAGTATTGAGAGTCACAAAAAAACCTGACAGGGAAGAATACTGGGTGATTGTCAAGGTTTCAGGAATAGGAATACTTGCCATTGGACTGTTTGGATTCCTCGTCTCAATGATTAATCAACTGCTGTTCAAGTAGGTGAAAAATGGAAGAAGAAAAAAAGGATGAAGCTCAAGAAAAAAAACCAGAACAAGATTATGAAGAAAAAGAGTATGCAGAAGGAGAAAAAGAATCCGAAGAAATTGAGCAATTTGAAGAGAAAGCAGAAGAAGATTCAGTGGAAGAAGCAGAGAAGGAAATCGAGCAGAAAGAAGAAGCTGAGGAAAAAGCCAGCAGCGAAATTGAAGAGGCGAGTGAAGAGCAGGATGTTGAATCAAAAGCAGAGGAAGAACTAAAGGAAATAAAGAAAGAAAAGAGGGCAAGAAAGAAAAAAACCCCTGAAGAGCTTGAGGAAAAGCAGTATAGGGGAAAAAGAGCTTCTGCCAAAAAAGAAGAAGAGCTGAAAAAAACCGGAGACAACATATTTGCATTGAGGACAACAGCGAACAGGGAGGATCAGGTCACGGATTTCCTTATTTCAAATGTCCAGAAGAAAAAGCTTGATGTTTACAGTGTGATAAGGCCTCACGGAATGCGGGGATACATTTTTGTTGAAGCAGAAAGCAGGACAGATGCAGAACAGGCGGCATTCAACATTCCTTATGCGAGGGGAATTCTCGGAGGTCCAATTGCCTATACTGAAATAGAACACATGCTTGAACAAGTAAAAGTCCAGATGAACATTGAAAAGAATGACATCGTCGAAATCATAAGCGGTCCGTTCAAGAGGGAAAATGCCAAAGTCACAAGAATAGACAGGACAAAAGAAGAAGTTGTTCTCGAACTACTTGAGGCAGCAGTCCCGATTCCAATAACCTTGAAAATGGACGCAATAAAAGTAATAAGAAGAGAATCCGGAGGAGCAGAAGAAACTACTGAGGATGAAGAAGATGAAATGTAGTTTGCAGACGCACATTGTTTCTTGAAGATGCTATGCACCTATCTGTTTCAGAAACCTATTTAAATAATTCAAAATATCAGGAACAAAAATGGCAAAACAACAGCCCTTTCGTGAGCTGGCGCCGAACATAAGCTGGATTTCACTGCGTTCAATCCAGCGATGAGGTTTTGATTTTTCCGAAACTAAGCGAAGGAAAAATCCAATTTTGAGAGCGAATGAACTGTGAAATGATAGTGAGAAATAAGTGATAGTGAAAAACAAAAATGGCAAAACAAACAGTTGATGCATTGATTGAAGGTGGAAAAGCAACAGCAGCCCCTCCTCTTGGTCCTGCACTTGGTCCGATGGGGTTGAACATAGGACAGGTAATAGCAGACATAAACAAGAAAACAGCTGATTTCAAGGGAATGCAGGTTCCTGTCAAGATAATTGTTGATTCTGAAACAAAAGAATACGAAATCAGCGTTGGGACTCCTCCAGCTTCTCAGTTGCTGCTGAAAGAAGCAGGTGTTGAGAAAGGTTCAGGAACTCCCAAAACAGACAAGATTGCTGACATTAGGATTGAACAGGTCATTAAGGTTGCAAAAATGAAGCAGGATGCGCTCATGGGCAAAACCCTGAAGGACAGGGTGAAAGAAATAATCGGCACCTGCAATTCAATGGGAATTCTCGTCGAAGGAGTATCTCCTACAGAGACAATAGGCATGGTTAATGAAGGAAAATTCGATGCTGAGATAAAAGCAGAAAAAACAGAACTTACAGCAGAAGAGATACTGCATTTGGAAGCAGAAAAGAAGCGTCTTGCAGAGGAATCATTGAAGAGAAAAGCTGAATTCGAAGCCAGAGCAAAGGAAATAATGACTGTAATGGAAGGCAAGACAAAAGGGGAAATAAAGGCAAAAATGCGCGAGGCAAAAATTCCTGACTTCCTCATAAGCCAGTTTGTGCCTGATGAGAAGAAAGCTTCTGCTGGTGCACCTGCTAAGAAATGATTTAAGAATTTTTTTTGCTCTATTTATTCTTCAGCCCTTCCAACCATTTTCTTCAACTCTTTTCTCGTCACCCATTCTTCAGGAGTCCAGTGTTCTGCAAAGTGCTGAAGCCTCTCGAAATCCTCCTGCTTTGCAGTCCTTCTTAATGCAACAATTGAATTTTCAATCCCATTCGCAATTCTCTTTATCTCGATTTTCAGCTGGCCGATACCTTCGGAAGCATTGTCAAATTCCGAAGCGAAATACTGCTCTTGATTGTTCAAATCCTCTTCAATTTTTGCAAGATTCTGCTCTAGCTCCAAGGAAATTTTTAGAAGAGATTCCATTCTCGATTCCATGCTGGATGCAAATCTCATTAATTCAGATTTTTTGTCTCCAGAATCAGGATTTTTCTTGTCAGCCATCTTTTTTTGTAAACAAAATTTTAAACAAAAAATCAATAAAAATAAAAATTAGTCACCATGAATCGTCACTTTCATCATCACCATCATCGCCACCATGATCGTCATCATCATCCCCGTCCCAATTTATGTTCTTCATTTCAGCACCTCCAAATGTTTTGCCCTCATCATTCACTACCTATTATTTAAAGTTTTCTCTTTTTTTCCATGCAGAATTTTATTATTTTCTCAACAATCTCTTCAGGTGAAAGATATGTTGTGTCAATCACAAAATCATAATTCTTCTTGTCGAAGTGTTTTATTCCATAGTATTTTTTGTATCTCTGTATTTCAGATTTTTCCCTCTCAACAATTTTTTTTTCTGTGTTTTCAAGGCTTGTGTTGTATTTTTCGTATTCTCTCAGCTGATTAAATATCCTGTGCGCTCCTTCTTTCAGGCTGACATCGAGAAATATCTTTATTGATGAAGGGATAAAATGAAATCCCAGTCGGGAATCAACGATGAAGTTGTCCTCCCTGCCAAGATTTCTTTGGAAATCATCAATGTACTCGTCAAATTCAGGATTTTTCTCTTCGATTTTTCCAAGCTCCAGCATGCTTATTCCCTTTTCCCCTGCAATCTGCCTCTGCATATCACCCATTGAATAGTGCCTGAGCTTCAGCTTTTTTGCAACAATTTTTGCAACAGTACTTTTCCCAGAACCAGCTCTTCCCGAGATTGTAATTTTCATATCTGAAGAAATTAATTCTGAGCTATTATTTATTTTTATCTGATTGCTGGATAATTAACAAGTTTTTTTTATTTTTTTTATTATGCCCTTTGTTTGTCCATAGAACAGCGGTGTTCCATTCTGCAGATAAGCGCCGATATTTATTACAGCACTCTGTTTTGTCTGATTGCCAATTGCGCGCGTTAGGCAAGCAACAAAATTCACTTCATCACCACTCCTTGTTAATTCTCCGGCATCTTCAGAATTATTCAAGTTGAGAGACTGGCCGAGGTACAGAAGAACAGTTCCATCCAGATTTATCCTGAAAATCTCTTCAATAGCCCGCGGAATTAGTGCAGAAATCATTTTCAGCCCGGGGTTTTTTGATGTATTGAAAATCTCAAGATATTTCTCTGCTTCCCCTATCTTCAGGGCAGCACATCCTTTGTATTCACCATTCATCTCCTGTTCGAACTCATCCGCCGAAATTCTTCTTGGCTGATATTTGAATGTTCCACTCAACAGATTCATTTTTTTCTGCCCTTTCTCTACAGCTTCAACTTTGTAAGAAGCAAAATCATCTCCAGCTTCACGGACATAACTGCAGGCAACTAAGAACGCATCTGATGCATTTCCAGAATCTTCATTTTTGCCACATTCAGAATCCGTTATTTTTTCAACAAGAAGTGCTTGGTCAAATCTTATATCATAATGAGCGAGTTTTTTTTCTTCAATTTGAGAAATTTCATGTTCAATCTTCAACAGCGTGAGCATTCCCGGAAATATTATCTCATTTTTAAGGGATTCCCAACCTTCGTATCGCATTGCCTTCAGAATTGTCTTTGTGCTTTCAGGATATCTATGCACAGGATTCTCATCAAGAGTTGCTTCAAGAAATTTCTCCACATCAGCATAGCGGATTGAAACTGGAAATTTCTGTTCTTTGGTGATGTCTTCGAGGTTTGTCATTTCACGCTTAAAATTCATTGTTGATTTAAAATAATTGCTATAAATAATTGCTATAACTACAGCAATGAAATACTACAGCAATGAAATTTACGCTGACATATGTTCTGCACATCTTTTAATATATATGTTGAAAGTTCATAAATACTTTTATACATCCACTTTCTCTTCTTTACCATGGTGAAAATCAAGATTGTTTCGGTGTTCAGTTCTGAAAAAGGCATTTTGGATGGATTCTCCTTAATTCTTGATGCATTGTCTTTAATAATGAATAAATCAATTTACGCAGATCCGAATGCTCACTACGGAACAGGATGTTGGGAGGGAATAAGATGCAATGATGGAAACATATTCCGGTTGGATGACCATGTCAATAGATTAATCGCTTCAGCTAAAATAACTCACACCCCTCTGCCATTGGACTGGTGTAGGGAAAATAGTGTGGGATTGATCACAATCATAAAAAACTTCTTCAGAGAATCATTCAGCCAGCCGATTAATAAAATATACAAATGTTTGAATGAAAAAGAAATACAGGAGAAAATAAAAGAAGGAATTATATTGGCTGCAAAAGACCACGCCAAAAAAACAGGAGAAAATGGTTTTTACATAAGACCATCCATTTTCTTAAAATATGGAGAAATGAGCCTTGATCAGTCAGCAAACACATCAACTTTTAGGGTAGTTACATGGCCATGGGGTGATTATCACAAGGAAAATGTTATAAATTCAGGGATTGATGTAATTGTCAGCCAATATTCAAAGGAATGCGGGCACCCGGAATTCATGAAAGCAAAGACCCCTCCTAATTATGGCTTAAGTGTTATGGAGAAAATAGATGCAAAGAAAAAAGGCTACTTAGATGCATTATTCCTCAATCGAGATGGTTCTGTTGCAGAAGCAACAGGCGCCAACATATTTGTTGTGCAAAACAGAAAAATTTATACCCCTGCTTCAGATATACCTGAAATACTGAATGGAGTTACTCGTGATTCTGTAATACAACTATTAAGAAGCCATGAATATGATGTTACAGAGACGACTTTTAGAACAAACTTTATGTATGAAGCAGAAGAGGTTTTCCTCACAGGCACTGCATCAAGGGTTGTTCCTGTTGTTTCAATAACAGATGTGGATGGATGCAAACACGTTATCGGAGACGGCAAACCTGGCACGCTGACAAAAAAAGCATACGAGAGGTACATGAGTGCTATCCACGGCGAGATCCCCTCATTCAGGCATTGGCTGACAAAGGTTGAGTAAAGTTTAAATATAAAACCCCTCAAACCTCTGTTCTTGAATAATTTTAAGAAAATTATTTAAAATTAATTCATAAAAAATAAATAATAAACCAGAAAAAATTAGCCAAAATTAAGAGCAATAAGACAATAAAAAGCAAAAAATATTAAAAGAATCTTAAAAAATTAAAAAGGAAAAACTAAGAACATTAATAGAACATCATAAGAACATTAATAGAACATCAATAATAGCGAAGGGGGTAATTAAAAATGACACAGCAAATACAGCCAATTTTTATCCTGCCGGAAGGCACGCAAAGAAGCTCTGGCAAAACAGCACAGAGAAACAATATCTTTGCAGCAAAATTAGTTGCAGAGACGGTGCGCACAACTCTAGGTCCGAAGGGAATGGACAAGATGCTGGTTGATTCTATGGGTGATGTTGTTATCACAAACGACGGGGTTACAATACTGCAGGAAATGCAGATAGAGCATCCCGCTGCAAAAATGATTGTTGAAGTAGCAAAAACACAGGAAGATGAAGTTGGCGACGGAACAACAACTGCTGTTGTAATTGCAGGAGAGCTTCTGAAAAAAGCAGAGTCATTGATTGAACAGGAAATTCATCCAACTGTCATCGCTAAAGGGTACAGGCTCGGAGAAATGAAGGCACAGGAAATTCTAAAAAAGATTGCAGAAAATGTTTCTGAGAAAGATTCTGAAATACTCAAGAAGATTGCAATGACAGCAATGACTGGAAAGGGAGCAGAGGCTGCGAAAGAAAAACTTGCTGAACTTGCAGTCAGGGCTGCACTTCTTGTGATGGAGAAAGAAAACAATGAAACAAGAGTAGACAAGGATGACATTAAAATTGAGAAAAAAGTCGGTGCTTCGGTTGATGATTCAGAGCTCGTTGAAGGCATCATATTAGACAAGGAGAGGGTTCATTCAGGAATGCCGAGAAGCGTGAAAAACGCAAAGATTGCCCTTGTTGACATTGCTCTTGAAATCAAGGATACTGAAACAGAAGCAAAAATCCAGATAACTGATCCTTCACAGCTTCAGGGGTTCATTGATATGGAAGAAAAAATGCTCCGCGAAATGGTCGAGAAAGTTGCAAAGTCCGGAGCAAATGTTCTGATATGCCAGAAGGGCATTGATGATTTTGCACAGCATTTCCTGTCAAAGAAAGGGATTTACGCAGTGAGAAGGGCAAAAGAATCTGATATGAAAGCAGTTGCAAGAGCAACAGGCGCAAACATTGTTTCAAATCTCGCGGATTTGTCAGCAAAGGATTTAGGAAATGCAGGAGTTGTTGAAGAAAAAAAAGTCGGGGATGAATATATGACTTTTGTCAGGGACTGCAAAAATCCTAAGTCAGTGACTATTCTTGTAAGAGGAGGCACTTCTCATGTTGCTGATGAAGTCAAGAGGGCAATGGAAGACGCTATTGGAGATGTTATTGCAGGATTGCAAGTTGGCAAGGTTGTTGCTGGATCAGGTGCAGTTGAAATTGAGCTTGCAAAACAGCTCAGGGATTATGCGAATTCGCTCAGCGGAAGGGAACAGCTTGCTGTGCAGGCATTTGCTGAGGCAATAGAAGTAATTCCAAGGACTCTTGCAGAAAATTCAGGGCTTGACCCAATTGATGTGCTGACAGAACTTAAATCAGCGCATGAAAAACAAAACAAATGGGCAGGCATCAATGTGTTCACCGGAAAAATAATTGACGCGTGGAAGGAAGGAATAATAGAACCACTGAAAATCAAGACGCAGGCGATAAGTTCTGCTTCAGAAGTTGCAATAATGATTTTAAGAATTGACGATGTCATTGCAGCAGGAAATTTTGGAAAGGGTCCAAGAGGAGGGCCTCCGGGTATGGGCGGCATGGGTGGAATGCCTGAGATGCCGGAGTATTAGTTGTCATTGGTAGTTTGTTTTTTTTGGATATTTTCTAACTAATGTCTATCACTAGACACCAGACATTCTCACGTGGAATATTTAAATTCAAAATTCTATAGACAAAAGAAAAAGTCTAACCAGGCAAAGCCTGGCTGAAGACTAGGTGGACGCTATCCGCGTCTTGCGGGTTCAAATGTTCATCACGGACTGAAAATCCCATCCTGTCGCATATAGAATAAAATTTTACAAGAATAAAATTTTACAATCATTTACAAGCAAAATGAAAATCGGAATAGCAAACCTGCCTCTGCACAGCGGACATTGCCCAAAATGGCTTTTTCCAAGAATGGTAAAGTTGGCTGGTGCGATATCAGAAACTGTTGTGAATGAGTATGGTGAAAAAGAACTGCTGAATCGCCTATCAGATCCTTTCTGGTTTCAGGGCTTTTCCTGCATACTTGGCTTTGATTGGCATTCTTCTGGAACCACAACAACAACCTGTGGAGCTGTCAAGGAAGCATTGAAAAAAGAAAACACAGGAATTTTTGTTGCAGGAGGCAAAGGCAATGCATCAAAAAAAACACCGTTAGAAATAAGGAAAATATCTGAACAATTAAATCTCCCTGATAATAAAATTCAGAAATTAATTTATTCATCAAAAATTTCTGCAAAAGTTGACAATTCACTTGTGCAGGACAGCTACCATCTATATCATCACGTTTTTGTATTTACTGAAAAAGGAGACTATGCAGTAATCCAGCAGGGAATGAATAACTCAAATAACAAAAACTCGCTGCTCGGAGCTATCCGCAGGCTAAAGCCTGCGGTTTTACGCTCCTCGCTTAATCGCGAGTTTTTGGAATTAAAAACTGTCGGACTAAAGTCCGAGGTATTAAACCCGCCAGTTTTTAATAATTT
>DATDSP010000089.1:0-3765 GCA_035291205.1 Candidatus Nanoarchaeia archaeon
AGCCAGCCACGAAATACTGCTTTATGCAGTATATCGCTTGTCAACGGGGCGAAAGACGTTGCGGGAACGCAGAGCCTGAGAATAAAACACCGAACAGCGAGGACGATGCTGGCGAGCGAAGCGAGAGGGTTTCATATTAGCCTATCACTTGTCTCTTATTGAGCATATTCCTATTTGACTCCAGGGGTTCTGACTATCTCAACGGATTTTTGTATTGTTTGGGAGTATCCATAGCTGAGTATTATCTGCAGTGGAGTTGTATATGCTGCATCACTTCTTATATCAGAGTATGTGCAGAACGTAAATCCTTGATTGTTCGTCAGCAGAGAGATAGTGTTTGGATTGCATTCAAGTCGTGTATTTCCAATGTAAGCCTCTACTTCGACTTTGTTGAACTCATCATACTCAAGCTTGTTGTTGATGCATTTCTGAAGTGTGTCAAATTTAACGACTCTTCCACCGCCGACATTGCTTGCTGTTATCTTGAATTGGGCTCTCTTCAATGCAGATTGGTCGCCTGCTCCAAGTATTGTTTCTTCTATTCTCGTTACTGCAATAGGAGCTCCCTGGCCTCCTGAAAGAGTCTGGTCAGAAACAATACATATCTTGCTTGTTGGCACAGTCGCGTAAGGCTGGGGATCAATGCACACAGTAGGGCTTGCTTCTGTCTTATACCTGTAGCAGGATCTTACTTGAAGTATTGGCCTATAAACATCCGAGACTGAAGGCAGATTTATTGTAGGAGGGTTGTTCCAAGTAATAAAATCTATTCCTTCTACTGGATTAAGAGCTGATTTTCCAGGAATTTCCTGCTTAGGATTTTGCTGCTGGTATTCTAAAAAAGGCATGATGTTTGGGTCGTAACCTTCAAGAATAAAAAAAACATCCCCCGGCTGAACTGTAAGCGCCCCTCTGTTTTTTATTTCTACACGCACATCAAGAGCAGAAGGATCAGTATGATACACCCTGTTTGGAGGGGCATTAGGAACAAAGTTCATCACCAATCCTTGAGAGCCTACGTGAAACTGAACTTGAGAAGTCTGCTTCTGAGTTCCCTTAGTCTGGCATCCTGCAATAAATATTAGATTTGTAAATAATACAACCACAAAAAATAAGGGCATCAAATTTCTCTTTTTCATTTTTTAGTTGGAATACCTTTTTTTATTTAAATATTGGGTTTTTTAGTGTCTGTTTTATTTAAACTTTGTTTTTTCATTTTTTGAATTCCATCTTTTTGCTGACACTCTCAACATATCCATACTTTAGCTTGACAACGAGCGGTGAAACATATATTTTCTTTGAGTCAATTGCTGTTTTGCAAACCACATAGTTTTTGTCTTTTTCAAGCACGAGATACGCAAGTTTCTGCTCTTTTTCCTCTTCAGTTTTGTAGCAGTTTATTTCCTTCCCCCCTAATGTTGCGCTTATTTCAACAATGTTCAGGTCGCCTTTCTCAATATTTGATTTTGCTTCTATAGAACATGTCTTTGAGTATGCTTTGAGATTTGCAACCTGGCCTTTTCCAAGGTTATCAGCATAAATCTTAAACTCAACTTTTCTTTCACCACCAAATCCAAGTATTGACTCGTCTATTTTAGTCACTCCAACAGGCCCGCCTTGACCTCCTGACAATGAATAATCTTTTATTGTGCAGGGTTTTGAAATTTGTTTCTGCTCATTTGCAAAAGGATCTATGCAGACATCCTGAGTTGCCTCAGTTTCGTATCCGTAGCAGGTGGTTGCTATTATGTTTGATTCATAAGACTCTGCAGATGCAGGAATCCTTATGTTCTTTCCATTCAGAATAAGCAGAATGTAGCCCCCCTCAAGATTTGAAGTGCTTTTTCCATCCATCTTTTGGATGTTGTAAAGTATGTTTGGCTTTAAAACTTCAAATTTCGGGATTTCTTTTGAATTGTCACCTGTTATTCTCATGTAAGCATCATCATAACCGCTTATGAGAATTTTTGCATTGCTTATGCTCCAGCTTCCCTTGTTTTTGATTTCTATTCCAACATTGAATGTTGTTCCTTCTCTTATGCTTTCAGGAGGCATCTTCTGCACAAAATTCAGGTCCAATCCCTGAGTTCCCTTGTGAATTATTATGGGCTTTATTTCCTGTATTTTGCCAAACTGCCCAAACTGAGTCTGGCATCCTGAAATCAGAATTACTATGGACGCAAAAAACATAAAAAATATTAAAGCAGTCAAATTTTTTTCAGCCATAGGTTCTTTCACCTTTTGCTTTTGCAGTCTGCCAGCTTGATGTTCCATACTCGTAATGCCAGTCTTCTTGCTTGTATCTTATCCAGTCAGAAGAGAACATTATTTCATCGAGAACTGATTGTGAAATTTCTGAATATGGATTAGCTATATCAACAGCGCAGCCGATTACATGAGGACATCCCAAATATGAACCTGCCTTATCAGGACCACATGCAACATTTCCCTTTCCAGCACGGTAAAGGTTCCAAAACTCTGCTTGTTTCTGTTCAGTCCTATAAGCATAATTCAAATTCAAAGTGTATCCTTTCTTTTTTGCTTTTTGCTCTGCTACTTTGAATTGGTCAGCTGCACTTTTTCTTAGTTTAAACCCGCTGTTAGCTCCATCCAGATTAACAAAGTCACCTGAGCATGTTCCTGTTCCTTGAGACAGTGTTGTTGCTTCTCCTGCACAAAACTGTATTGATGATATTGATTTTTCATACGCTGAAATATCCTGGAAGTTTACTTTTTCAACGTAATCATTGCAGGCCCATCCATTGTATGCCCTGAAAGCATAATTCCAGCCAGTCAGTGTTCTTCCTCCGCAAGGATCAGTTTGCCCTCCTGTTGATTGAGCTTCTGCATAAAGTGATTTAAGGAATCTTACTCCTGCTTGAATGTTGCAGTCAAGGTCATTGGCTGTCTTTCCTTCGCATAAACTACTTCCTGTACAAAGATCAGTATTTCCCGCAACATATTTTATTGTTTCAAAACAATTTTTGTGAGCACCTGGATAAATTTGCATTATTCCTCGAGCACCAACATTACTTGTCTTCACTGTACCAGATCCAGGAGGGCTGTAATGCTCAAGACTGCTTTCCAATTTCGCTACTTTTAACACCATTTTAATGCTTTCATCACCCAAACCTTCGCTTCTTGCAACTTGAATCACTCTTTCAACCTGGGATCCTGAAGGAGCACATCCGCCAGCTCCAGCACCAGTTCCTCCGATTGTTCCAGCTCCTCCTTCTTTTGGTTTTTCTCCGTACTTAATCTTGAACTGCTTTGTCAGCTTGTAGTCATATTTTATGTTAGCAATGAGTGTTTTAGAATTAGGAAGATTGATTCCCTTTGAAAGAAATTTCTCAGAATCCTTAACGATGAAGTAGCAGCTTGGCAGAGGAACCTGGTTGGCACCTGAAAAATTTATTTTAATTTTTTGAAGATATTCTTTCCTGACTTTAAGAGTGTTGTCTCCTGCTTTTTCATACGCTTCACAACTTCCTTGCTCAAACCCGCCAGAAGCACCACTACCAATAGCACCAGAACCTCCAGAACCAGAAGCACCGCCACCAATAGCACCAGACTCAGCTTCAGATCCAATTTCTGTGGCACCACCACCTTCCGCACTAGAAGCAGCACTACTTCCAACATTAACACCACTGGCACCAGAACCAGCTCCAGTGCCTGCAACAACAGCTCCTGTAATCCCTGAATAAACTGAAACCGGCTCAATTCCCTGAGGATATTTCAAAGTTAATTCTTTGATGCCCGTTATTT
>DATDSP010000090.1:0-6943 GCA_035291205.1 Candidatus Nanoarchaeia archaeon
CGCAATCTGCGATGCTTCAGCACGCAGTAAGGACGAGCAATTTCTGAGCATGCTCAAAAACTCCGCCACATGCTCCGCACTTCAGTGTGGAGTTTTTGACAAACTTAGGTTTTCTATTATAATAAGAAACTAATATAATAAGAAACTAATGCGTTGTAGGGGTGAACTTATGGATGCCGTTGTTGGGGATGTGCTGTCTAGGGAGTATGATGCTGTGGATGAGAATGATTTCCTTGCAAAAGCTATTGAAAAATTCAAGGGAAAGCGAAAACCTCCTGTTCTTGTTGTGCTGGATTCTGATGGAAAATACCGGGGAATTCTTGTTGAGAAGCAGATAATAAGAGCCAGGCTTGATACTGCAAGAACAAAAATAAAACAGATTATGACAAAGACTCCTAAGTTTAATACTGGCACTTCTCTTGTTGAGGCCTCAAAGTACATGGTTGAATTGAACATTAAATCCCTGCCTGTTTTCAAGCACGACAAGCTTGTTGGAATAGTCTCTGATGATGCTATACTGAAAATTATTGAAAAAAATCTTGGAGACCAGCCGATTGGAAAATATATGTCAAGGAATCCGAAAACAGTTGATCATAATGAGACAATCGGAGCTGTTCACAAAATTTTCAGGGATCATCACATTTCAAGGGTTCCTGTTTTGAAAAATAACAGGCTGTTTGGCATAATAACTCAGCATGACATAATCACGAAAACAGGGTTCAAGAGGGAAAGCCAAACTGAAGGTGAAACAAGCGGAGAATCTGTTGATGTGTTTAAAAACCCAATCAGCGGCTTGGTGACTTCCTCCTTAATTACAGCATCTGCAGAAGAAACTGTGAGAAGCGTCATTGGAAAAATGGCAAAGTTCAGGATATCCGGAATTCCAGTCATAGACGCAAAAGGAAATCTTGTTGGCATTGTCACAAAAACAGATCTTCTTGAGCCGATTGCATCCCAAGTAAAAAAAACAAGAAGATTCTCCATAAACGCGACCGGCGACCTGAAAAAATTAAGTGGTTTTGACAAGGCAGAAGTCAATGATTTGCTGAACAGATTTGTCAGCAGGTATGAAAATGAATATTCTGAAGGCTATTTGTTTATCCGTCTCAAAGAGCACAGGGAGCAGCTCAGAAGGCTTCCAAGATATTATTGCAACGCCAGATTTGTAACTGACCACGGAACATTCCTTTCTTCAGACCACGGATTTGGAGCAGAACAGGCAGTGAAGAACGCCCTTGACCTTTTAGTCAGGCAGATAGAAGAGCACAATATGAAGCTGACAAAACAGAACAGGGCACGGAAGAGGATTGTTTAGGGGATTCAACCCAGCAGCTTTTTGCAGGCCTTGATGTTTTTTATTCTGTACAACTTGATTATTTTTTCTCTCCCTCCTTTTTGCTTTGACAGTTTTTTAATTGCATCCTGTGCTTTTTCATAAACCGCATTTATGAATTCTGTATGAAGCTGCTTCCATTCATCAGGGTGTGTTCTGACATAATGAGCCCATCTTTCTACTTGTTCCATGTGGGTTTTGTCTCTTTTGATTTTTTCCATTTTCTACAACTTCAGCTTTCTTATCATTCTTTTAATTTTTTTAATTTCATCTTCATTAATGTCTTCAGCAAACACAATGCGCAAATGCCTTGCATCCTCCAAATCTTTGTCTGACTTCAAATAGTCTTCCTTAAAAGCGATGTTCATATTAATTGAGCTGAACCAAACATCGAGGCCAGTTAAGGGTATTTTCACTCTTGTTTTTAATTGATAATTATCCAGCTCGTCTTTTGCAAATTTCAATTCCATCTCCGGAACAGGCATATTTTCATAAACATATCTAACACTAAGATTTTCTTTCAAATAATCATAAATTTCTTCAGAACTGTCTGATTGCATGCAAACAAAGCCATTTTTTATTAAATCCTGATGCATCTGCACGAATTTCGATTTGTCTATTTTTTCAATTATTATATCAATGTCTTCTGTTCCTCTTGTTCTTCCTGCAGCAATAGCCACAAAGCCAGAAACAACAATGTACTTTGCATACCTATCTATAATACTGCAAAATTTAGTGCAAAATTCATCCAATATGTTTCTATCTTTAACACTTCTTTCCACATTACATTAAAAGTGGAAGGAATTTATTAAGTTTTTGAATCTTAATTTTTTGAAATTCACTTCCCACTGGACATTGAGTCGCAGGATATTTATGCTTGATTTTGCAGTATATACTGTTTGCAATCTGCGTCTAAACTACCCCGAAGCCCTTACTGCTTTTTAGCAGTTGGGGTTTTTGTTTCTTTTCATTATTATTCTTAAAAAGCGCAAACCTTAAATAATATAATAAATAAATTTTTTATAAAAAATGAGGACATTAATCATTCCTGTGTTCAATGAACAATCCACTATTTTCAAATTAGTTGATACTATAAAAAAATCAAACATATTTAATGAGATAATTGTAGTGGATGATGGTTCTACGGACAATACAAACAAGGCTCTTCTTGAATCAGGCACGATTTATATCCAACATAAAAAAAATCTTGGAAAAGGCGCTGCCTTAAAGACAGGATTAAAAGCTGCCAGCGGTAACACAATTATGTTTCTCGATGGCGATATTGAGGCCATAGACACTGCAAAAATTAATAAAATGATTGAGTTGATTGAAAACGACGATGCAGACGTGGTTATAGGAACCTTTCGTTTTGGGTGCTTTCAAACATTTACCGAAGTGGTGTTTAAGCCTTTAACACGCCTCTTTTTTCCTGAAGTGATGAAAACAATAAAGAAAGGTTTTCTTTCAGGCCAAAGAGCATTTAAAAAAGATGTCCTCGATAAGATACATTTACAAGATGATTTTGGGGTTGAAGCAGCCATGGACATAGAGTTAACATTTATGACTCCGAAACCAAGAATACGGCATCAATGTCTCGGGAGAACAATTTTTAGAATTAAAGGGTTTCAAACAAGCATGAACTCAATAGCGGATACAATCATTGCATACGCAAAAATGCACGGCCGTATTGACAGAGTGGATTCTGCTTTTTTTAAGAAAGTTGTGCAGATGCTTAATAAAAAAATTGAGCTGTTGTGAAAATAATGAAAGTTAGCCTGGTAATTCCTGCTTATAACGAGGAAAAGACAATACGAAAGGTTGTTGAAACCGCAAAGAAAGTGACACAATTAACTGAAATAATTGTAGTGGACGATGGTTCTACAGACAATACATACAAAGAAATTAAGAATCTTGGCATACATATTTACAGGCATAAAACTAATATGGGGAAAGGTGCTGCAATTTCTACTGGCATCAGCAAGGCAAAAGGCGATGTTATTGTGTTTCTTGATGCAGACATACAAAATGTATCTCCAAGAAAAATCACCGCACTTTTCCGCCCAATTATGAACGGTGAAGCTGACTTTGTCAAGGCTGCCTTTATGCGATCGAGAGGTCGGGTAACAGAATTGGTTGTCAGGCCTTTATTTAAGATATTTGCCCCTTCAGTAAACTTTTCACAGCCATTGAGCGGGCAGTTTGCGGCGAAAAAAGAATTTCTTAAAGAGATTGCAATAAATACTAACTGGGGGGTTGATATACAGCTGGTATTTGAAGGAATAAAAAGAGGCTTGCGATTCAAGGAAGTTGATATCGGAAAAATAGTTCACAAAAAACAGCCTCTTGCACGTCTGTCCGTAATGTCCGAAGAAGTGATGAAAACCATTTTTGAAAATCTTGGAATAATAAGAAATACTTACAAACTAGTTGCGTTTGATCTGGATGGCACACTAATTGATGGCAGCAGCATAGAATTTTTTGCAAAAGAATGGGGATTTGAAAAAGAGCTTAAAAAATTAAGAGAAGAATATTATGCTAAAAAAATAAAGGACTCTGATATAACTTATAAACTCGCCAAGTTCTTCAAGGGCAAAAACATTTCCGATGTCGAAGAGGTGTGCAGTAAAATAAAATTACGAAAATATGCTGACAAAGTAGTGCAAAAGCTGGTAAAGAAAAAATACATTGTGGCAATTATTTCACTTGCATATTCTCCTGTTGTTTCATATTTTTCAAGAAAATTAGGAATATCCTACAACGTATGCCCGCAATTGAAAACAAAAAACAACAAATTCACAGGAAATGTTGTTTTCAGGCTTGATGAGAGTGACACTTGCTGCGATAAAGCTATTTGTAAGAACGAAGCCATCAAGCAGCTTGCTGAAATGCTTTCAGTAAAGCTGGAAGAGTGTGTTGCAGTAGGAGATAGCAAAAGCGATTCCTGCATGTTCGATGTAGCAGGGATGAGTATGTCTATTGGTAAAAACAAACTGAATGCGGACATAAAAATAAAAAATCTTAGCGAAGTTTTGGTCAATGTTGATTAAGGAGAAAACTTTATTAAGATCATAAGCTGATTAATGAAAAATGATTTGGCTGAACCTAATCTTATTTATTGTCGCAAGCGCTTTTCTTGTTTATTCGAGCAATATATTTGTCAGGTCAGTTTCCAGCATTGCAAAATACCTTAAGTTAAGCAATTTCATAATCGCCTTTATCATAGTTGCATTTTCTACTTCACTGCCTGAACTTTTTGTTGGGATAATTTCAGCAATTGAGAAAACTCCTGTGATCTCACTGGGAAATGTGATAGGTTCAAACATAGCGGATTTGACCTTGGTGATAGGAATAGCGATTCTTGTTGGAAGAGGAATAAAAATAAAAAGCAAAACAATAAAACGTGACACCTGGTTTCTTCTGGGATTTACTCTTCTTCCTTTAATTTTAATGCTCGACAAGGAACTATCAAGGATCGATGGAGTGGTGCTTCTCGTAGCTTTTGGTATTTACATTTATATTTTATTGAGCGAGAAAAAAGCGTTTCACAAAACAACAAATCACGTAGGAAAGGCATCATTTGTAAAAAAAATTTTTCTTTCAATTTTCAGCATAGCGCTTCTTTTTATAAGCGCGAAGTTTGTTGTTGATTACGCTATTTTGCTATCAATCGACCTGCTTCTTCCCCAGATTTTCGTAGGGCTTTTCCTGATTTCAATCGGCACCTCTCTTCCCGAGATTCTAGTTGAATCAACAGCAGCGTATCAAAAAAAAGGAGATTTCGCAGTTGGAGATGCAATGGGCAGTGTTGTTTTCAATTCAACTTTTGTCCTGGGAATAACAGCAATAATCAGCCCAATCAAAATTCCTTTCCTGATTTTTCTAATCAGTGCACTGTTTATGGTTGTTTCAGCATTGATATTCACAAAGATTGCGCAGACAAAACAGGGTTTTACCTGGAAAGAAGGAATAATGTTCATAATGATTTACATAGTTTTCATTCTGACTGAATTTTATTTCAAGAATAGCATGTGAAGAAGATTTTATGTTATAGATACTTCATGTACCAAAAACATTCTGTTCAACATACTGAATGAGGTGAGAGACTGCAAGTCATGGTTTGAAAGTCACATTAAATAAGGAACCAATTTACAAAACAAAAGAATGCCAAAATAAAATAAAGATATTAAAAACAAAAACTCAAAAAATCAAACAAACAACGGCAACAATACAAGTGTAATTGTTCCTATCAGCTTTATCAGCACATGAAGGCTTGGTCCTGCTGTGTCCTTGAAAGGATCTCCAAGTGTGTCTCCTGTTACAGCTGCTTTGTGCGCTTCAGAGCCTTTGCCTCCATACTGTCCGCTCTCAATGTACTTCTTTGCATTATCCCATGCTCCTCCTCCAGTGTTCATCAATAAGGCGAGCAGGATTCCAACTATTGTTGCAACCAGAATATAAGCCCCGACTGCCTCCACCTTTAATACCAGTCCAACAATCAATGTCATTGCAACAACAAGCAGTCCTGGAGCAACCATCTTCTTCAATGCTGAAACAGCACAGATATCAACGCACTTCGCATAATCCGGTTTTTTTGTTCCCTTCATTATTCCAGGATTTTCCTTGAATTGCCTTCTGACTTCATTAACAACGTCGTAAGCAGCTTCTCCAACTGCCCGTATTGCAAGAGAAGCAAACAAAAATATCAGCATTGCACCAAGCATTGCTCCAATGAAAACAGGAAGCTTTGCAAGATTGACTGAAAACTCGCTGCCAGTAAGCTTAACAACTTCCTGAGTGAATGCAGAGAAAAGCAAAAATGCTGCTAAACCCGCGCTTCCCAGGGCATATCCTTTTGTAAGTGCTTTTGTGGTGTTGCCTGCAGCATCCAATTTATCAGTTCTTCTTCTCACTCTTTCAGAAGCCCCGCTCATTTCATTTATGCCGCCGGCATTATCTGTTATTGGCCCGAAGTTATCCATTGCCAGAATATAAGCTGCTGTTGCAAGCATTCCAATTGTTGCGGACGCAATTCCGTAAATTCCTCCATTAGGAATTCCACTCCACATTCCGAATACAAATGAAAGAGCTAATGAAACCGCGAGAACAATTATCGGCAGTGCAGTGCATTCCAGGCCAATTGCAAATCCCTGAATTATGTTTGTGGCGTGGCCTGTTTTGGATGCTCTTGCTATTGACTGCACTGGCTTGAAACTGCTGTCAGTATAGTAAATTGTGATTACAACAAACAGGATGCTTGCCAGGATTCCAACAAGGCCTGCATAGAAAAACCAGAGCCATGCTCCAGGCGCCTGTGTTGTGTAAAGAAGATTTTTTGTAAGGTAAAAAAAAGCTATTGTTACGAGAATGCTTGTCACAGCGTATCCCCGTATAAGCCCTGACATCGGATTTGATTTTTCATTTGTCCAGACAAAGAACAACCCGATTATTGTGGCAAGCAGTCCTGCAACAGCCACAAAAAGAGGGAATAAAATTCCATTGATTCCAAAATAAGGAAAAAGCACAACCCCTATAATCATTGCCGCTATGTTTTCTGCTGCTGTGCTTTCAAAAATATCAGCCCCTCTTCCTGCACAGTCTCCAACGTTGTCT
>DATDSP010000091.1:0-7405 GCA_035291205.1 Candidatus Nanoarchaeia archaeon
ATGTCAATTACAGGAGCCCTGTTAATATTCAGAACAGCGATTGTCCAGTTCTTTGAAATATTAAACATTCCGTCGCTGGCAATTCCTTTCATCGTATGCACGCCTGCTGAATTGAAATCCGGAGTATAGGCATAAGTTGAAGTGGCATTTCCTACGAAGCTGAGATTTCCATCAAGATACCAATATGTTGCCAGCGCATCATTGTCAGGGTCTGATGCAGATATGTAAAAAAACACTGTCTGATTTTCATTAATTATCGGATCAGTCAGAGGACCGTACAAATCTATTGCAGGCATTCTGTTTGTATTTGCTACATTTACTGCTATGGTTTCTGTTGCATTAAGTAATCCGTCGCTGGCAATAAATGTTATTGAATAATTTGCTGATTGGTTGAAATTTGGTGTCCAGGTGAATGTTTTTGTTGCATTGTCAAAATTTGCTCCCTGCGGAAGCCCTGATGCGCTGTACATTATTGTGTCGTTGTCAGCATCTGTTGCATCCACTACAAATTGCAGTGTTTGATTTTCCGCTATGTTCTTGTCGCCTATCACCTGCAATACCGGTGCTCTGTTTACATTGTTGACAAGCAAATTCCACAACTTTGAAGTATTCAGCTGTCCATCGCTGACAATTGCAGTCACATTATTTACTGCGCTTGAACTAAAATTTGAAAAAAATGTGAAATTGTTTCCTGTTGCAACAGTAACTCCGTTGAGTTCCCAGGAAACTGTTAAATTATCTCCATTGAGGTCTGATGTTGTTACTGAAAATGTTTGGTTTTGGCCCTCGTTTATTGTGATTGTTGAATTTTGCGGGAAAAATGAGTCGATTGACGGAGCCACATTTACTCCAATAACATTTATAATGATATTTTCCAAATCACTTAAATTGCCGTCGCTGGCACTGAATGTCACTGAAAAATTACCTGACTGGCTGAATGCTGGTGTCCATGTGAATGTTCTTGTTGCATTGTCAAAGTTTGCTCCCTGTGGCAGTCCCAAAGTGCTGTACACCAGATTGTCGTTATCAGGATCAGATGCATTGACAGCAAATTGCAGTGTTTGATTCTGAAGCACAATTTTATTTCCAATTAGGTCTAATGCTGGCGCCCTATTTATGTTATTAACTGTTACTGTTACATTTTGGCTCGTTGCTAGCTGACCATCGCTTGCAGTCACTGCAACTTCGTATGTTCCTACACTATTGAAATCCGTGAGCCAGGTAAACCAGGATGTGTACACATTCCCATTCTGACTTGAACCGCTTTGTGCAAATCTGCTGTCATTTATCGAGAAAGCCAGAGTATCATTGTTTGCGTCGCTGGCAACTATTGTTATGTTGGCAACCTGTCCTTCATTTACGGTAATGTTTGAAACTGGATTTATTATTGGAGCAATATTGGGAGCATTTGCAATTGTAGTGAAGTTAAGTATGCTGCTTGATTCACAGTTTCCGACAATGTCGCATGAACTTACATTATAATAGTATGTGGAGTTTGACTGGAGGCCTGTAATAGATAAGTTGTGCAGCATTGCAAGCGAATTATTTGAAAATCTTAGATTCAAATTCAGGGAGCTTAATCCGTAATTTATTGTTGAATTTGCATTCTCGTTTGTGTTCCAGCTTACTGTTGCTGTTGAATTTGTTATCCCGCTTACTGTAATATTGTTGATTGAAGGAGCAGTTGAATCTGCATTTGAATATCCTTTAGTTGGGTTTGAGTAAATTTTGAAATCATTGATGTCAACATCTGTGTCGTAGCCGTCAGAAATCCTTCCTGTTGAATTTCCAAGGAATGCCACGGGTGCGTTGTCAGGAATATTGCCGTCGTCATAATTTCCATAGGATACCTTGTCGTAAAGGATGTTTCCGCATTTCAGCCGTATTATGTCTCCTGTATTAACCATATATGAAACTGGAATATCCACAAAACCAAATTCCAGCGGATTTAAGTATCCTGTGAGATTCAGTGTTATCGGACCGCTGTTTGAGATATAGCATCCGTCGAGTGATTTGTTGATGGGTGTTGGATTGTAAAGCTCAATCCATTCTGTCTCATTCAACAGCAAGGGTTGTGAGACAAATTCATTGATTACAACATTGGGAACATTTGTTATTTGAATTATTCTCTGTTCTGTCGCTGCCAATCCGGTTGTGTCATTCACCCTGAATTCAAATAAATAATATCCTGCACTTTGGTAGTCTGTCTGCCAGATAAAGCTGCTTATGTTTGAAACAATTGTTCCATTTTTTAAAATGGCGTACGAAAGGATGTCATTTTCAGGATCAACTGCAATGAATGAAATGTTCAGCGATGAACCTTCATTTGCATTCGGTGGAATGTTCACCTGAGTTATCGAAGGCGGGCTTACAGAATAAACAAGTCTCAAGTAAGGCCTTAATGATGCTCCTGCATATTCTCTTGACCTGAATCTCTTCCAGACATCGCCATCGGTTTCAGTGGCATACTTTATCGCAGCTGAATAAAGAGTGTCTCCTGCATTTCTTTCTGAAACAACTGAGCTGACGACTGTGAAATTATACCATGAATTTTGGGTTCCGAGCAGGGATGTGCTTTCAGCTGCCGGATTAAAGGATGGGGCATTGCTCCAGGTTATTCCTCCTGCTCCTGTTTCATTCCAGGAATCGTCCGAAACAAAATGAGCTTCTGCTGTTCTACCAATGCTGTCGGAATAAGACTGGCCGTACATATAAATTTCTGCGCTGATTATCGAGGTATTCGCAGGAATTTGCGAAAGATCCCACCTGAAGTAAATCCTGTTTGTTGAACTGGTTCCTGGATTTAAGTACAGGTCAGGCCAGTTGCCGTAATTCGTGATAGGATTTAATTTATCCACGAATGAATCTGCAATTGGGGTGAGATTTATTTCAGCAGTAAGTGATGTTGAGTTTATTGTGAGTGTTCTTGCCTGGCTGGTATTATGATTCGTATTAGGAGAGCTGTCAGTGCAGTTAATTGCCCAGCTATGGATTCCATTTGCAAGTGTTTTAACGAATGTCTGTGTTATTTCCTCTGTGATGTTTGTGCTTGTTTGATCAACTGCATTATCGACAATCAATGAACAGCTTTGTATTCCTGACAATGTATCGTTTGCAATGTAGCTGAACAAAACATTTTGATTTGTCAGCACTGCGCTGTTTGCTGGGCTGACTAAATTAATAGACGGAGGAGCCAAATCACTGCTTATCTGCACTGTTAAAAATCTTGTTTCTGAATTTCCTGCATTGAAGTTTGTTGAATTGTCCATGCATCTTACATACCAGCTATAGTCTCCATTTGTGAGATTTTTGCTGAAAGTCTGCGGAACATTTTTCTGCACACTGCTTGAAAAAGCCGAAGCTGAATTGTTGATGAAAAGAGAACAACTATCAATTCCTGAAGTATCTGTCACATTATATATAAAGTCAACAATGCCGTCGTAATCTGTTGTGTTATTCTGAGGAACCATCAAGCTGACAACAGGAGCCTGAGTGTCTGAAGTTGTGCAGTTTATGTCAACAGAACCTGTTCCAAATCCTCCGTTGCCTCCTGAAACAAAAATTCCTGTATTTAATGAACCGCAGGATTCAACCCTGAATGAATCTCCTGTACTGAATCCTGTCTGGTCTCCAGAATCATAATAGCCGTTTCCGTACAAGAAAGGCGGAATTTTGGAATCATCAACAGAACCATTGTATTGGAAACCTATATTCGCACCTGATGTGACAGTTACATTAAATTGTGTTCCTTGCAGAGCAGGCAGGCCATTTATTTTTATTGCCCCCCGTATGTAATTAGGGTTGCCGTCGTCTGTTAACGCTGAAACCGCTGTACTCAGCAGTGCAAGTACGGATAGTATGGATAGTGCAAGCACCACCCAAATAATGCCTTGTTTGTTGTCTCTGCTTTTCATCTTCGCTGTCACCTTCTGTTGTTTCTGTTGTTTTTTGGTTCTGTTATCGCTATCTGGAATGTCTGTTGTGTCGCTGTTTTTATTCGCTGCTGTATGTCCAGGTCGAATTTGCTGTTGCCTTAAACCAATATCCTTTTCCAGGCACCAGTGTATCAAAGCTGTCTGCGCTCCACCAGTAATTCGGCGGATTTTCAGGATAAAATGTTGCTATGTCATACTGGTTGTTTTGTTTTCTGCTTGAAATTTCTATGATTGTGAAATTTGTTGCGTTCTGCTTTATTGCTTCCCACAATTTTTTGCTGCTGACTGAAGTCCATCCAACAAGATTCATTCCGTCATAAATCTGAGTCTGCTGTTGCGTGAGAACTTCTCCTGTTAGCGTGAAATTGTAGTCTGCTGTTGACTTAAGCCAATATCCTCTTCCATTCTCAAGAGTGTAAAAATTGTCTGCACTCCACCAATAGCCTGGTGGGAAATCTGGATAAAATGTTACAATCTCGTACTGTCCATTCATCTTCCTGCCGGATATTTCAATAACAGGATAATTTGCTGGGCTTTGATGAAGCACCGAAATGATTGAGCTGTTTTTTGGAATCAGCGGAAGTGAAACAAGATTCATTCCCTGATAAATAGCAATGTCAAATTTTCCAACCCTGAATGTGTTGCTTTCCTCAACTCCTGCGCTGTTTTTTGCTCTGACAATGTAATATTTCTGCTGTGTCAAGCTGGCTGAATTATCCTGCCACTGCAATGAAGTTGTGCTTGCAACCGGGCTTGAAAAATTAAATGTTGAAATGTTTGGACTGCTTGAACTGTAAATATCATAGCTGTCTGCTCCGCCTGTCGGCGCCCGCCAAGTCAGATAAACATTTCCATTTGTGGTGTTGTAATTTGCAGTCAAATTCACAGGAGCATTCGGTGGAGTTGTTGTAACTGAAAAATTGACCTGAACATTGCTTGTGTGGCTGTACAAGTCAGTGCATTCAAAAAGGAAGCTGTGCAGTCCTTCAAGCACAGTGATTGTCGTGTTGCCTGAGACTGCTGAAAATCCTGAATTGTCAAGATTATACCTGCAGGATGAAGGTTCATTTGTGATGTACATCACAGGAATTACGTTGACTGCGTAATTTGCATTGGCTGGAGATGTCAATGTTATCACAGGAGGCAAAGTATCGACTGCAAAATTCCTTGATGCCGAGTTCCAGTTCTGGGCTGAATCCCTGCACCAAACTATTACGCTGTTGCTTCCTTCTATTGCTGTCATCACTGCTGTCCAATCTGTTCCGTTTCCAGCCAATGTCTGATTTGCATTCCCATTAAGAGAGTATGAACAAAATGCTGAAGAATCTGTTGCGGTATTCAAAAGCACGCTTGAGTTTGTGTATGTTGTTGACTGCGGGCTGATGATGTTTATTGACGGTGGAATTGCATCGACAAAAAAGCCAACCGATGCCTGTCCCTGGTTGTTCATTGTGTCATTGCACCGCACGATTATCTGGTGCGCTCCTTCTGCTGCAATGAATGTTGTGCTCATGTTCTGGCTTGGGTTGCTGAGTGTATTTGTTGCGCCTGAATCAACAGCATATCCGCACCAAAGCACTGGCTCTGAAACTGTGAATTCCAGTGAAATGTTGTTCGTGTTGTATGTTGTGTTTAGTGGTGATGTTATGTTTATTATTGGGGGTGCCTCGTCTGCTGTCAGCCACCTTACGCTGTTCCTGAACAATGTTTCGGAGTCTGCTGTCCAGTAGGCTGTTTCAAATATCCCGAAGAACACTCCTTTTGCACTTGCCTTTTTTCCGTACAAAAGATTTGTGTTGTTGACTGCTGTTGCGATGGTTGCATCATTGTTGTTTGTTAATGTCGAGGTAATGACTTTCAAATAAGGCGATTTGTCAAATCTTGAAAGATAAGTGACTGGAATCGAAAGCCCATTTCCATAACAGCAGGTGCTGTAAATCGGAACATACGACGGAAGCCCTTGAGTTATTATGTGATTTGAGTCCTGAACCTTAACTTGAAGAGGGGACGTCTGCCCGATGGTTGATGTTGATGCGCTCCAGCTCCAGGACTTAATGTTGTATGAGTTCATTATCAGCGCAGGCATCTTGTTTACAGGGATGTCAAGAGGATTTGAAAAATACTCGTTGCCTGCATAAATAAAATCGTATTGTGTGAAGTTTGTGTTATTGGCATTGGTGTGATAAACAAGATCAACTGTGAAATTCATATCAGTCATTATGCTGAGGATTTTTTGGTTTACATTGTTCGAGTTCCTGTAAATGTATGCTGCTTTTTTTGCTTCAACATTTGAAGATGCGATGGAGAGTATTGACACGACTGTAAAAATAATCACAATTATGGAAAAAATGGAAAAAAATTTTTTTGTTTTGTCAATTGCCATTTTCTTTGATTATGCTTTATCTTTGATTATGCTTTATCTTTGATTATGCTTTATCTTTGATTATGCTTTATTATCGTCTCTTCAATATTATCAAAAATATCACCAAGCCTATTATCGCAAGTGCGACCACAATTATTAACCCAACCAGAAGATCTGGCTGGAAAGAGGGTGAATTATTTTTATTTGTGTTTGTATTGCTGTTGCTGTCATTGCTGCTGCCATTTGCATTGCTGTAAATATTTGTGTTTTGATTGTTTGAGTTTGTCGAGTTTGTATTTGATGCTCCTGAGCCTGAAGTTGAATTCAGCGCTGCATCAACTATGATTGAGGAAGCCAAAGCCACATTTGAAGTTGCATTATTTGCTCCCTCCCTTGCCTGAAATAAAACAATTATTTGTCCTTCATAAACTCCCGGATTGGCCACCCTGATGGTAATTCGCGCGTCTTTTGATTCATTCGGCTGAAGGAAAAAATTCTTGTCTTTGACTGAAACAATTTTTTCCATGTCCTCCCTCAGTATCAATGTTACGTTGACGGGAATGGAATTCACATTCCTGACAAGAATTGTTTTGTCAACAGTTGTTATCTTTCCAGGATAAACTGTTGTGTGGATGACCATTACTGCATTGCCTATTGAGGCAATGAGTGCGGTTGATGAAAATAACAGCGTCAAGAAAAGCAGGAATATTGACAGAGTCTTCATAACTTTGATTGAATTCCTGATTAAATTCCTGTTCTCCCCTTTATCCTTTTTATTTGCATTATTTTTACTGTTTTTGTTTATCATTATCATCCACATCACCTGATATTTCTGTCCTCGATTATTCACATTCCTCTGATGGCTTCTGTAAAGCGTCTGTAAAGCATTTGCATTTACAGTTCAAATGTAAACTACAAATCAGGCTACTTTTTACTTTCTATTAGTGTTATCAATGTACTACTACCGACTAATCAGAAAATATGAAAATTATATAAACATTGTTGTAGTGAAAAAAATAAAACTTTTTAAATAAATTTGCAGTGTCACCATTTAATTACATTAAAATTTAGCGTCGATAAACTTATTTTTTCCACAATCAATATTTAG